>PWRV01000240.1 GCA_003563455.1 Thioalkalivibrio sp. | reverse complement strand
GGATCGACGGCCCCCGCCCGCAGCAGCGGCAACAACCCCAGGCTCACCGCGGTGGGATAGCAGCCGGGCACCGCGAGCAGGCGCGTCTCGCGGATACGATCCCGGTGCAGTTCCGGGAGACCGTAGACGGCCTGCTCCAGCCACTGCGGGGCCCCGTGCGGCTGTCCGTACCAGCGGGCCCAGAGCTGCGCATCCCGGAGCCGGAAGTCCGCGGAAAGGTCGATCACGCGCACGCCGCGTTCCAGCAGCGGCCCGGCCATCGCGTGCGCAACGCCGTGCGGCGTGGCGAAGAAAACCACATCGCAGCGCGCCAGCCGGTCCACATCGGGTTCCACGAAGTCGAGGCCGATACGCCCGCGCAGGCTGGGGAACAGGTCCGCGACCGGGGTCCCGGCGTCGCTGCGGGACGTAACGGCCACGATCTCCGCCTGCGGGTGCGCGACCAGCAGACGCAGCAGTTCCACGCCGGTGTACCCGGTGGCGCCGACGATACCGATCGAAATCATCACTCTTCCGTTGCTCTGGACATTAACCTTGCGATGATACCCGCAAGCGCCCACCGGGGCACCCGGCGCGACGCCGGATCACCGAGAGGGCTCGTCTCTCGCAAGGAATCCTTCGCACCCGATTCGGCGCAGGCCCGGTCAGTTCTTGCCCGCGCGCACCAGCCCGCCGAGACCGGCCTGCACCAGCGCATTGTTCAGCAGGGAGCGGATCTGATCGGGGTTCTCGAGCAGCCGGCACTGCGCCAGCAGCGCCTCCGCCCGATCGGTGGTGAAACTGCGGATCACCCACTTCACCCTCGGGATCGCCGACACGCTGACGCTCAGGCTGTCCATGCCCATGCCCAGCAGCAGGATGATCGCCGCCGGATCCGCCGCCATCTCGCCGCAGACGCTGACCGGCTTGCCGGTCCGCCGCGCGCCTTCGGCGATCAGCTCGAGTGCGCGGATGGACGACGGATGCAGGGTGTCGTAGAGGTTGGCGACACGGGCGTTGTTGCGGTCCACCGCCAGCAGGTACTGCACGAGGTCGTTGGTCCCGATCGAGAGAAAATCGACCCGCCGGGCCAGCGCCTCGACAAGGTAGACAGCCGCCGGAACCTCGATCATCACACCGACCTTCGGCACCGGGACCGGCAGCCCCTCGTCCATTAGTTCCTCGCGGGCGCGGTTGAGCAGGATCAGCGACTCCTTCAGCTCCTCGAGAGTGCTGATCATCGGGAACAGGATCTGCAGGTTGTGATGCTCGACGCTCGCCCTCAGCATCGCCCGCAACTGCGGCAGGAATATCTCCGGGGGATCCAGCGTGATCCGTATGCCGCGCCAGCCGAGAAAGGGGTTGTCCTCCCGCACCGGGAAATACGGCAGCGCCTTGTCGCCGCCGACGTCGAGGGTCCGCAGCGTTACCGGCATCGGATCAAAGGAGGCCAGAATCTGGCGGTAGATCTCGAACTGCTCGTCCTCGCCCGGGAAGCGGTCGCGAATGATGAACGGCACCTCGGTCCGGTAGAGCCCGACGCCTTCGGCGCCCGACTCCAGCGAGGGCCGGATGTCCGCGAGCAGGCCGCTGTTGGCCATCACCGGCACGGGTCGACCGTCGCGGGTCGCGGCAGGCTGAAGCGCCTGCGTGCGCAGGCCCTCCTCCAGCTCGCGCTCCTCCCGCACCAGCCGGATGAACTCGGCACGCAACTCGGGACTGGGGTTCACGTACAGTCGGCCCCGGTAGCCGTCCACCAGGAGCTCGCGATCCTCCAGCCGGCTGACCGGAAGATCGGAGACCCCCATCACCGCGGGCACATTCAGGGCGCGCGCGAGAATCGCGATGTGCGACGAGCCCGAGCCGCGGGCCGATACGATCGCCCCCAGCCGCTCGATCGGCACCTCGGCGAGATGCGACGCGGTCAGATCCTCTCCGACCAGGATTCCGCCCTCCGGAAAGTCACCCTCGGCGTCCTCGGCGGGCAGCAGGTGCGAAAGAATACGGCGGCCGAGGTCCCGGATGTCGGCCCCGCGCTCGCGCAGGTACGCATCCTCCATGTCCTCGAAGACACGGACGCTCTCGCGCACCGTGTCGCGCAGCGCTCCCGGAGCCCACTGCCCGGACCGGATCCGGGTCTCGGTGCGGTGCACGAGCGAATCCCCCAGCAGCAGCAGGTAGGCATCGAACAGCGCCCCCTCCTCGGCGGGCAGCAGCGCCTGCGTCCGTTCCTTCAGGTCCTCGATCTCCTCACGGGTCGCATTCACCGCAATGGCGAATCGGGACAGTTCCTGCTCGACCCCGCGCGCCTCGCGATCCGGGATCGAATCGAGGTCGGCCAGCCGGTAGGCGACGACCGCCCGCCCGATTGCCACGCCCGGCGCGCCCGCGACACCCGTCGCCTCGACGTTCACGTGGCTCACCAGCGGCGTCTCGCTCGCGATCTCGTCGGTGAACTCCGCGTGCGTGATCGCCCCGGCCAGCTGCGCCGCCAGCGTGACCAGGAAGGACACGTGCTCGTCGTCGAATCTCCGGGCCTTGTAGTGCTGGACCACCAGCACGCCGAGGAGCTTGCGCTGCTGGATGATCGGGACCCCGAGGAACGAGAGGAACTCCTCCTCGCCCGTCTCCGGGAAATAGCGGAAACGCGGGTGCTCGGAGGCATTCTCGAGGTTGATCGGCTCGGCGCGTGTGGCCACGAGTCCCACGAGGCCTTCGGAGACGTCCATCTCGACCTGGCCGACGGACTCCTGACGCAGTCCCTCGGAGGCCATCAGCACCAGCCGCCCGGAGCGCGGCGATTTCAGATAGATCGAGCAGACATCAATGTCGAGCGCGGCTTTCACCCGGGTCACGATGATGCTCAGGGCTTCATCGAAATCCTCCGCCCCATTGACCTCCTGCACCACGCGGCGCAGCAGATCCAGCATCGAGGAGGGCGCAGAGGCCGTCATGAACCGGACCGGCGCGGAATGGCGCAGCGGCCGCGCAGGGGGCCGGCAGCCAGCTCGGGAAACATCAGCGGCACGAGCTCGCACAGGGCCCGGCGGTAGACGCTGCGCTTGAAATGCACGACCTCGTGCACCGGCCTCCAGTAGTCGATCCAGCGCCAGTCGTCGAACTCGGCCGGCTGCACCGCGTCGAGCCGGAAGTCCGTATCCGATCCCACCATCTCCAGCAGAAACCAGCGCTGCTTCTGGCCGACGCACACCGGGTGGCTGCGCCGGCGGACCATGCGCGCGGGCAGCCGATAGCGCAACCAGCTGCGCGTCACCCCGAGGATGCGCACATGCTCCGGCAGCAGGCCGGTCTCCTCGCGCAACTCGCGGAACAGCGCGTCCT
>PWRV01000147.1 GCA_003563455.1 Thioalkalivibrio sp. | reverse complement strand
TTCCGTCGGCGGCGGCAAGACCTTGCCGCGTCGGCCTGCATTTGGACGGCCGGACTGCCGGAGGCCGGCGCCCCGTGTGCCGCGTTCGGGGAGGCATCCTGCGACTCAAGTTTGCCCGGACCGCGCCGCCAAGCCCTCCATAGCCCAGACAGCCCAGCTGACATGGAGAGGAACCATGGAAGAACGCGAACTGCCCGCCGCCGTCTCGACCCTACCCGCGTATCACGAAATCCCCGAAATGACGGCGGGCGCCGCGCTGCTGGGTTTCCTGCCGGCCTTCCGCGATCTCGAGACCCACGAGGTACACCTGTCGGTGAACGAAGACGGAAAGCTGGCCTCGGTGCATCTGCTCGAAAATCTTCCGGACCACTGGGTGATCGAACGCGACGAGACCGGGCGCATCACCGAGTTGAAGGACGGGATCGTTGCCGGCTTCATGCGGCACGAGCACTTCTACACCCGCGCAGACCTGGCACGCCTGCCCTGGGATGCCTGAAGCGGGACGCCTGAAGCGCCCGCGTCAGTCGCCTATCCGTTCCAGGCTCAGGAAGCGGTTGCGCTCGTCGCAACGCAACAGGAACGCTCCGTTGACCCCCTTTGTAGTCACGTGCGGCCGTAGCAGTCGCGCCGGCATCTGGACACTGGTACCGTCGCGGGCGGTTGCCAGCAAGACGCTGGCCTCCCCGCGGTAGTAAAGCAGAAGCTCGGCGGGGGATATCGAGAGTCGCAGCCGGAATTCCTTCATGAGCCGAGTCGTCCCCACGCGCGACCGGATCCCGACCCGCCGTTCGCTGGTCCGGGCCGAGGAACCGTTCGCGCGGCACGCACGTTGAAAGCGGGTCGCCATCCGGATCGATGGCGTCGGCCACCCGGCAAGGTGCTGTCCCGCCGGCGGAAGGTGTCTACTGGTTGACCCAGCGGCCCTGCGCGTCGCGGCAGGCCGTGCCGACGATGGTTTCCGGCTGACCGTCGATCTCGCCGTGGATCCGGTATTCGCGGCAATCCTGCCCCGACGACTGGAAGGTCCGGGTGGGTGTGGCCTGGTACTGGACTCCGGTGTTGGGGTTGTTCCAGGCGACGGTGCGGTTGTCCGGTGCGGTCTCCAGCGTGCGCTGTACCCGTAGCCGGTCGGTCTCGTCCATGCTGCGGCCGACCGACCCACCGATCGCAGCGCCGGCCAGGGTCCCCGCGATGATCGCCGCGGTCTGCCCCCTGCCGCCACCCACCTGGGTGCCAAGCAATCAGCCGAGCACGCCGCCGATCGCCGCACCGGTCTGCTCCTGCGTCGGCTGAGTTGCACAGGCCCCGAGGCTCAGTGCCAGAACCGCCATCGCGACTGCCTTGATCACATTCATTTCCTCACCTCGTTGCAGCGTCGTGGTCTTGTACCGGACCTCAACTTCGTTGGACCTCAGGATAGGCCATGAATTCTGAACCTCCGATGAAACCGGCCGGGCGAGGGATTCGTGAAAGACCCCCACCCGGTCAGCAAAAAGGCACCCCGAAGGGTGCCTTTGCGTGTGAGGTGGCGGAGCGGACGGGACTCGAACCCGCGACCCCCGGCGTGACAGGCCGGTATTCTAACCAACTGAACTACCGCTCCGAATCTGCAAGGATTCTCTCTGGTGGGTGCTGACGGGATCGAACCGCCGACATTCGCCTTGTAAGGGCGACGCTCTACCAGCTGAGCTAAGCACCCCTGGGTCGGGCAACCCCGAGTCGAGCAAACTTTGGCTGCGCAACCTGGGAAAGCCCGCTAGTTTACGCGATCCTTCAGGGCTTTGCCAGCCTTGAACGACGGCGTCTTCGACGCGGCAATCTGGATGCTTTCGCCCGTTCGCGGGTTGCGGCCGCTCCGCGCCGGGCGCTCGCGCACCATGAAGGTGCCAAAACCCACCATGGACACCTGTTCGCCCTCCGCGAGGGCCCCCCCCACGACGCTGGTCAGGGCATCAAGTACCCGGCCGGCCTGGGCCTTGGGTACATCGGCTTCTTCAGCAATGGCTTCGATCAGTTCGGACTTGTTCATGCGCAGGATTCCTTTTTATGCGTGTTGTGTTCGGAAGCAGACGACGGCCCGTCAGGACAGGGACGGCAGAACCCACCTGATGCCGCCCGGGAGCATTGTGTCGTTGCTACCCTCTTCTTGTATTGCGTGCTCGGCTGTGGACAGCGCCACGAATACCCTTGGGCGCAAAAAAAACCGGCCGCAAACGAATCATAGACGTCTGCGGCCGGAATTTACACGCCTTGCCACGTCTTTCAGTGGTGCCGCACGTTCCTGCGCCGGGGCTCGCCGCCGCGTTTGGTCACCTCGGGCACCTTCGGCGAGGGTTCGCTGTTCACCGCCTCGGGCATGTGGGTAAGCGCCACCGACAGCACCTCGTCGATCCAGCGCACCGGACGGATGTCGAGCTTGGCCTTGATATTCTTGGGAATATCGACCAGATCCTTTTCGTTCTCCTCCGGGATGAGCACGATCCGGATACCGCCCCGGTGCGCCGCCAGGAGCTTTTCCTTCAACCCTCCGATCGGCAGGACCTGGCCCCGCAGGGTGATCTCGCCGGTCATCGCCACGTCGGCGCGAACCGGGATGCCGGTGAGCGCCGACACGATCGCGGTGCACATGCCGATACCGGCACTGGGACCATCCTTCGGCGTCGCGCCCTCGGGCACGTGGATGTGCAGGTCGGACTTCTCGTGGAAGTTCTCCGGCACTCCGAGCGCGTCCGCGCGGCTGCGCACGACGGTGAGGGCGGCGTGGATCGACTCCTGCATCACGTCGCCGAGCTTGCCGGTCTGCAGGGTCTTGCCCTTGCCGGGCACCACCGAGGACTCGATGGTCAGCAGCTCGCCGCCGACTTCGGTCCACGCCAGGCCGGTCACCTGTCCGATCTGATCGTTCTCCTCCGCGAGTCCGAAGCGGAAGCGGCGGACCCCGAGGTAGCGCTGCAGCGTCTTCGGCGTGACCTGGGTGGTCTTCGCCTTGTCCTTGCCGAGCAGGCGCTGCTTCACGACCTTCCGGCAGATCTTCGCGATCTCCCGCTCCAGCGCGCGCACGCCCGCCTCACGGGTGTAGTAGCGCACGATGTCTCGCACCGCGGCGTCGCCGATCTGGATCTCCTCGTCGGACAGGCCATTCGCCTTGATCTGCTTGCCGATCAGATAATTGCGCGCAATGTTGACCTTCTCGTCCTCGGTGTAGCCGGACAGGCGAATGACCTCCATCCGGTCCAGCAGCGGGCCGGGGATGTTCATGCTGTTGGCGGTGCAGACGAACAGCGTGTCCGACAGGTCGAAGTCGACCTCCAGGTAATGGTCGC
>PWRV01000312.1 GCA_003563455.1 Thioalkalivibrio sp. | reverse complement strand
TGGCGGTCTACGTTCAGGCCACGCAGGATCTCGGCGACGTCGAGCGGATGGGTCTGCAGCCCGGACTGATCCACCGAGTCCAGCGCATGGGTGATTGCCGCGGTCAGCTGAAGATCAGGGGTGTCCGTGCCCGCGAAGTGGCGGGCCAGGGCCGAGCGTTCCATTCCCTGCAGCTTCTGGTCGGTCAGCAGTGAGTGACGCATGGGACCAGTATATCCGGGTGCCCGGGAAAACTCCTCGCCGGGCGCGGCCCCTCACTCGGGGCCGCGCAAGACCCGCAACGGGGCCAGGTCGAGGACCCGTCGCGTGCCCAGCCAGCCGGCCAAACCGATGCCCAGTGTCCCGCCAACGATTCCGAAGACGAAAGTCATTGGATTGACGGAGTACTCGAAGCCGAACACCTGCCAGGCGAGCAGTCCGCCGACCGCGCTCGCTATCACCGCTGCAAGAAGTCCCGAGAGCAGCCCGAGGGTGCCGAACTCGGCGAGCAGCCCGTTGCGGATCTGCTGGCGCCGCGCACCAAGGGTCCGCAGCAGCGCGGTCTCGCGCCTGCGCACCTCGCGTGTCGCCTGAACGGCCGCGTACAGCACCGTGAGCCCCGCGAACAGGGTGAAAAGAAAGACATACTCGACCGCACGGGTGGCCTGCTCGATCACGGAGCGGACCTGGGCGAGCAGCGCGGCGACGTCGATCGCGGTCACTGCCGGGAACTCGCGCAGCCAGCGGTTCTTCTCGCTTTCCAGCGCATCGGGGAGGTGGATGCTGGTGATGTAGGTCTGCGGCTGGTCGGCGAGCAGGGCAGGGGGTCCGATCACGAAGAAGTTGACCCGGAAGCTGTCCCAGTCGACATCGCGCACGCTGGTGATATGCCCGCTGAACGGGGCGCCCGCGATGTTGAAGGTCAGTTCGTCACCCAGGCTGAGCCCGAATCGTTCCATCAGGCCGCTTTCCAGCGACCATTCGCCAGCCGGGGTCGACGGATCGAACCAGCGGCCCTCGACGATACGGTTGTGTGCCGGCGGCTCTTCGGCGTACGACAGGTTGAACTCCCGTTCCAGCAGTCGCCGCGCCCGGTCGTCCTCGAAATCCGCGGCGGCGACCCGCTCGCCGTTGATCTCCACGAGCCGGCCACGGATCATCGGTTCCATGGTCGGGCGTTCCAGCCCCGCATCCTCGACGCGATCCGCAAAGGCGGCCTGCTGTCCCGGCTGGATGTTGATAAAGAACAGGTTCGGGGCGTCCGACGGGATGTTCTGCTCCCAGGCGGAGAGGAGGTCCACCCGCACGATCGCAAGCAGCAGCAGCGCAAGGATGCCGATGCTGAAGGCGACCATCTGGATCGCGCTCAGGCCACCGCGGCGGGAGAGATTCGCAAGGCCGAAGCGCATCGCCATGCCCCCCCGGTTTCGGAACGGGCGCAGCAGGACGATCAGCAGCAGCCCGAGCGCCCCCAGCACCAGCAGAGCGATGCCAGTGCCGACCAGCACCCAGGCGGCGAGCGCGGGATCGGCCGACTGCCAGTAGAGCAGTGCGCCAAAGGTGATCAGCGCAAGCGACGCTGAGAGCCACGTCGATACCGGCGGCAGCCCCAGGTTGCGCTGCAACACCCGCAGCGGCGGTACCTGGCCGATGCGCAGCAGGGCGGGGAGAGCGAAGCCGGCGGCGGTGATCAGTCCGACACCCATTCCGGCGACCAGTGGCCGCCAGCCCGGCGGCGGCAGCTCGGTCGCCATCCAGTCAGCAAGGAGCCCGCTGAGCACGAATTGCGCGGCAAAGCCCAGCGCCAGACCCGCGAGGCTGGCGGCGGCGGCGATCGCCAATACGCGCAGGAAGTAGAGTCGCAATACCCGGTGCCGGCTCGCGCCCAGTGCGCGCATGACTGCAGCGGCATCCGCGCGCTGGTTCGCATAGTGGTGGGCAGCCACCGCGATCGCGGCGCCGGCCAGCAGCACCGCCATCAGGGAGGCGAGCCCGAGGAAGCTGCGGGCGCGGCTCACCGCCTCGCGCAGCTCCGGATTGGCATCCTCCAGATCAAGCAGGCGTTGGCCCGTGACCATCTCGTTCTCCAGCCAGCCGCGCAGGCCCTCCACCGCGGCCGGTGGACCGGCGGCGAGAATCTGGTAGCGGACCCGGCTCCCCGGCCCGATCAGACCCGTGCGTTCCAGGTCGTCGAAGTGGATCATCAGCCGCGGGGCGATGTCGAACAGGCTGCTGCCGCGGTCCGGCTCCAGCACGATCTCCTCGGTGAGATTCAGCGTCAGTCGACCCAGTTCAACCGGGTTCCCGCGCTCCAGTTCCAGGGACAGCAGCAGGGCGCCGTCGCCCCACGCGTCGCCCGGTCCGGGGCCGTGGTCGAGGCGCTTCGGCTCCGGCTCGGCCTGCAACTGCACCTCGCCCCTGAGGGGCCAGTCGCGGTCGACCGCACGCACCGAGACCAGTTGCGACTCGTCGTCCGGCGTGAACAGCACGCTGGGCAGCGTGGCGCTGCGGGCCGCGCTCAGGCCGCGGTCCCGAGCCTCGTCCAGCCAGTGATCGGGGATCGCCGAATCCGAGACCACGGCGATGTCGCCGCCCAGCAGGGTCGCCGCCTGTTGGGTCATGCCGCGGTCGACGCGATCGGTGAAGAACCCGACCGCCGCCACCGCCGCGACGGCAATCACCAGCGCGGCGGCGAGCACGCGCAGCTCCGGGCTGCGCCACTCCCGCAGGGTGTCGCGCAGGAAAGCGGATCCGCGCCTGCGCGCCGGCGTCACTCCAGCACCCCGTCACGGATGTGGACGATGCGGTCGCAGCGCTCTGCGAGCGCCGGGTCGTGCGTGACCAGCACCAGCGCGGCTCCGTCATTTTCGCTCTGGTCCTCGGCGCCGGACCCGGCCAGCCCGAAAAGGAGGTCGATGATCCGCGCGCCGGTCTCGGCGTCCAGGTTCCCGGTGGGCTCGTCGGCGAAAAGCACCACAGGCCGATCGACGATCGCCCGTGCGATGGCGACGCGCTGCTGTTCTCCGCCGGAGAGCTGGTGCGGGTAGTGGTGGGCCCGCGCCTCGAGGCCCACCTGCTCCAGCGCGGTGTGCGCACGGAGGGTGAGGTCGCGCCCGGAGACGCGATCGTTGTTGGGGTTGAGTTCCAGCGGCAGCAGCACGTTTTCGATCGCGGTCAGCGCAGGCAGCAGCTGGAAGGACTGGAACACGAATCCCACCCGTCCGGCCCGCAGGGCGGCGCGGCCGTCCTCGTCCAGCTTTCCGATATCCTCGCCGAGCAGTCGAACTTCTCCCGCACTCGGGGCGTCCAGACCAGCGAGGAGTCCCAGCAGTGTCGACTTGCCGGAACCGGAGG
>PWRV01000198.1 GCA_003563455.1 Thioalkalivibrio sp. | reverse complement strand
TACCGCCTGGCCCGGCGTCCGGGAGACACCAACCTCGCGGTGATCATCGAAGCGGTAGAAGGTCCCATTGCCCTGACCGAATGCATGACCGAGGAGCTGGACTGCCAGATCCACAGCAATTGCAACACCCGTCCGCACTGGGTGCACATCAACGCGGCCTTTCGCCAGGCCCTGTCCGTCGTCACGCTCAACGACCTGATCACCGGCACGGTTCCGGTGCCGGTGACCTGGGGCGGGGCCCGCGCGGCAGCACTCTGAACGACTCAACGAGACCAACCGGAGCGAGAACCATGTCCACGCAATCCCAAGACGTCGAGCAACTGATCAAGCGCGAATACAAGTACGGGTTCAGCACGGATATCGATCAGGAGATCCTGCCGCCAGGGCTGAACGAGGACGTGATCCGTGCAATCTCGGCGAAGAAGAACGAGCCCGAGTTCATGCTCAACTGGCGCCTCGAGGCCTACCGCCACTGGCTGACGATGCGCGAGCCGAGCTGGGCTCACGTGCATTATCCGAAGATCGACTACCAGGCCATCTCGTACTATGCGGCGCCCAAGTCCAAGGACGACGCGCCGAAGAGCCTGGACGAAGTGGACCCCAAGCTGCTCGAGACCTACGAGAAACTCGGTATCCCGCTGCACGAGCGGGCGCGGCTTGCGGGCGTCGCCGTGGACGCGGTTTTTGACAGTGTCTCGGTGACCACGACCTTCAAGGAAAAGCTTGCCGAGGCGGGCGTGATTTTCTGCTCGTTCTCCGACGCTGTGCGGGATCATCCGGAGCTGGTGGAGAAGTACCTTGGCTCAGTGGTTCCGGCGGGAGATAACTACTTCGCCGCGCTGAATGCCGCCGTGTTCTCGGACGGGTCGTTCGTGTACGTCCCCAAGGGCGTGCGGTGCCCGATGGAGCTGTCCACGTACTTCCGGATCAACGCGATGAATACCGGTCAGTTCGAGCGCACGCTGATCATTGCCGAGGAAGGTTCCCACGTGAGCTACCTCGAGGGTTGCACCGCACCGCAGCGCGACGAGAACCAGCTGCATGCAGCGGTGGTCGAGCTGGTCGCGCTGGACGATGCCGAGATCAAGTACTCCACGGTACAGAACTGGTACCCCGGTGACG
This sequence comes from Thioalkalivibrio sp., assembly GCA_003563455.1. GTDB lineage: Bacteria > Pseudomonadota > Gammaproteobacteria > Ectothiorhodospirales > Ectothiorhodospiraceae > Thioalkalivibrio. Next base: position 2,213 of record PWRV01000198.1, on the reverse strand, counting down.
AGGAAGGCAAGGGCGGCATCTACAACTTCGTGACCAAGCGGGGGCAGTGCCTCGGCCGTAACAGCAAGATCTCCTGGACCCAGGTCGAGGCCGGTTCCGCAATCACCTGGAAGTACCCGAGCTGCGTGCTGATCGGCGACAACTCCGTGGGCGAGTTCTATTCGGTCGCGGTGGGTAACAACATGCAGCAGATCGACAGCGGAACCAAGATGGTCCATGTCGGCAAGAACACCCGCAGCACCATCATTTCGAAGGGGATCTCCGCCGGGCGCGCGAACAACGCCTATCGGGGTCTGGTGAAGGTGGTCGGGGGCGCCGAGGGCGCGCGCAACTACACGCAGTGCGACTCGCTGCTGCTGGGCGACCGTTGCGGCGCGCACACCTACCCGTACATCGAGGCGAAAAATCCGACCGCGCAGATCGAGCACGAGGCGACCACTTCGAAGATCGGCGACGACCAGATCTTCTACCTGAAGCAGCGCGGAATCTCCGAGGAGGACGCGGTCAACATGATCGTGAACGGCTTCTGCAAGGAGGTCTTCGGCGAGTTGCCGATGGAGTTCGCGGTCGAGGCCCAGGCCCTGCTGGCGGTATCGCTGGAAGGCGCGGTCGGCTGACCACGCGAGCCGGATTGCAATCCGACGATCTGGAGGAGAAGCAGATGAAAATGCAGGAACTGATGGAAGCCTTCGAGATGCTTCCTGACTGGGAAGACCGCTACAAGATGATCGAGGACATGGGACGGCAGATGCCGAACCTGCCTCCCGAGCAGCTCACGGAGGAGACCCGGATCAAGGATTGCAACACCAGGGCGTGGCTGGTCGGGCATCTCAGTGACGAGGACCCGCCGAAGCTGGTCCTCGAGGCGGATGCCGAGACGGCCACCGTGCGGGGCCTGATGGCGCTGATGCTGCTGCCCTTCCGGGACAAGACACCCGAAGAGGTACTGGCGACCGATCCCTACGAGATGTTCGGGCCGATGGGTCTGGAGAGCGCGCTCAGTCCGACCCGGCGCGCGGGGCTCGAGGCCCTGCTGTTCCGGGTGCGCGAGCTGGCCGTGGAGCATTCGGCGACCGCCTGAGATCGAGGTGGGCCAGGCGCAGCGGGCCCACCATTCGAGCCTGAACGGAACAAACAATTGATCGGCCTGACCGCCCGCTGGCGGAAGGCCCACAGGAAATGACCCAGGAGAATACCGCGATGCTGAAAATCAACGACCTGCATGCCCGGGTGGAGAATGGCACCCCCATCCTGAAGGGCATCGACCTCGAGGTGAAGCCCGGCGAGGTGCACGCAATCATGGGGCCGAACGGCTCCGGAAAGAGCACCCTGTGCCAGGTGCTCGGCGGCCGCGACGGCTATGAAGTCACCAGCGGCAGCGTCGAATATCTCGGCGAGGATCTGTTCGAGCTCGAGCCCGAGGAGCGGGCCCGTGCGGGCATGCTCCTCGGCTTCCAGTACCCGGTGGAGATCCCGGGCGTGAAGAACATCTATCTGCTGAAGGAGGCCTACAACGCCCAGCGCAAGCACCGCGGCGAGCCGGAGGCGGACACCTTCCAGTTCCTCAAGCTCGTGCGCGAGAAGCTGCAGATGATGCAGATGGACGAGAGCTTCCTGCATCGCGCCGTCAACGCCGGGTTCTCCGGCGGCGAGAAGAAGCGCAACGAGATCCTGCAGATGCTGGTGCTCGAGCCGAAGCTCGCATTGCTCGACGAGACCGATTCGGGGCTCGACATCGATGCGTTGAAGATCGTCTCCGAAGGCGTGAACAAGCTTCGCTCCGCCGATCGGGCGATCGTGCTGGTCACGCACTACCAGCGCCTGCTGAGCCACATCGAACCCGATTTCGTTCACGTCCTGTCGGATGGACGGATCATCAAGTCCGGCGACAAGACCCTGGCCCACGAGCTCGAACGGAGCGGCTACCAGGGCATCATCGGGGAGGCGGCATGAGCGCGAATGCCCTCAGTCAGCACTACGCCGAACAGGTTCGGCTGATACAGGACGGTCTTCCGGCAGACTTCCCGGAGTGGCTGGCCGGACGCCGTCAGGGTGCGGCGCAGCGCTTCGCCGCCGCAGGTTTCCCGGACCCGCGCCAGGAAGAGTGGAAGTACACCAACGTGCGTCCGATCGCGTCCAAGCCCTTCGTGGCGCCCGCGACCGATGCCGCGGTCTCGGCCGAGACGATTGCGGGCCTGGGTTTCGAAGGCCTC
>PWRV01000137.1 GCA_003563455.1 Thioalkalivibrio sp. | reverse complement strand
TGCATGAGCTACGGATACAATCACGGCCACGACATCCGCGAGGAAGGTCCGGACGCCGTTCTGGACCGTCTGGACGAGTTGCCGGCCCTGCTCCAGCCCGAGGCCGCCTGATGCAGTGCGGCGAGGGCGGCGGACCGCCGCCGGTTGGCCATGGCACCTGAGCAGTACGATCGGCTGGTGGCCGAGGGGCACAACCGCATTCCACTGGTGCGGGAGGTGCTGGCGGATCTCGACACCCCGCTGTCCATCTTCATGAAGCTGGGCAACCAGCCCTTCACTTATCTGTTCGAATCGGTACAGGGCGGCGAGAAGTGGGGCCGCTACTCTTTCATCGGCCTGCCGGCGCGCACACTGCTGCGCGTGCGTGGTCATCGGATCGAAGTGGAGACCGACGGGGTCGTCGTCGAGAGCCTCGAGCATGCGGATCCGCTGGCCTGGATCGAGGAATTCCAGGCCCGCTTCCGGGTGCCGGATCTCGGGGGATTGCCGCGTTTCACCGGCGGCCTGGTCGGCTATTTCGGCTTCGAGACCGTGCAGTTGATCGAGGCACGGCTGGCTGGTCGGGACAAGCCCGATGCGCTGGGCCTTCCGGACATTCTGCTGATGGTTTCCGACGAGGTCGTCGTCTTCGACAACCTTGCCGGCCGACTCTATCTGGTGGTGCACGCAGACGCCTCGCGGGCCGATGGCCAGGCGGAGGCTTCGCGCCGCCTCGACCGGCTCGAGGCCCGGCTGCTCGAACCCTTCGACCGGCCTCAGCTGCACCCGCGGCCGCACGCAGTGCCGGAGTACTCCGCCGGCTGGTCCGCCGGCGACTTCAAGTCCGCGGTCGCGCGGGCGCAGCAGTACATCGTCGACGGCGACGTGATGCAGGTGGTGCTGGCGCAGCGCATGAGCGTGCCGTTCAGCGCACCGCCACTCGATCTGTATCGCGCGCTGCGCGGCCTGAATCCCTCCCCGTACATGTACTACATGGATCTCGGCGATCACCACGTGGTGGGCGCGTCGCCGGAGATCCTGGTGCGCCTCGAGGACGAGCGGGTCACGGTGCGCCCCATCGCAGGGACCCGTCCCCGCGGCCGCAGCCCGGAGGAGGACCAGGCCCTCGAGGCGGAGCTGCTTGCGGACCCCAAGGAACGGGCCGAGCACCTGATGCTGATCGACCTTGGACGGAACGACGTGGGGCGGGTCAGCAGCACCGGGACCGTGAAGGTCACCGACACGATGGTGGTCGAGCGCTATTCGCACGTGATGCATATCGTGTCCAACGTCGAGGGCCTGCTGAAGCCCGGCCTGAGCGCGATGGATGTGCTCCGCGCAACCTTTCCCGCCGGCACGGTCAGCGGCGCTCCGAAGATCCGGGCGCTGGAGATCATTCAGGAACTGGAGCCGGTCAAGCGGGGCGTTTATGCTGGGGCCGTCGGGTATCTGTCGTGGTCCGGGAACATGGATACCGCGATCGCGATCCGCACCGCGGTGCTGCACGATGGCGTGCTGCACATCCAGGCGGGTGCGGGAGTGGTTTACGACTCAGTGCCGGAGAACGAGTGGCAAGAGACCTTGAACAAGGGGCGGGCGGTGGTGCGTGCCGCGGAGATGGCGATCTCCGGATTGACTTCCCGCCGCGCCTGATCCGCGGCAGCGTTTCCCGGCGCATGCTGCGCGCATTCCTTTTCCTGCTGCTGCTGTGGCTGTTGCCGCAGCCGGTGCTGGCGCAGGTGATGCTGCTCGTGCCCGGTTTCCAGACCGAGCAGCAGACCCACCCCTTCCGCGAGGCCGGTGTTCCCGTCCCGCTGCTGGCCTCGGGCTGGACCGACGGCGGTCAGATGCTGCCGTCGCTGCAGGGCGTGGAGTTCGACCGTTCGCCGGAGGCGCGCAGCCGCCTTTTCTATACCCTGGTGATGCCGACGGACCGCCCGATCTCGATGCAGGCCGAGTGGCTCAACCTCTATCTCGATGCTGCCACACGACGTCACCCCGACGAGCCCGTGATCCTGGTGGCCCATTCCCTTGCCGGGGTGGTGGCGCGGTATTCGCTGGTCACGCGCAAACGCCCCGAGGTGTCCGCGCTGATCACCATCGCGAGCCCCCATGTCGACGGAACGATGATCCAGCTCGGCGATTTCTTCTGGCAGTCGCCACTTGGCACCTATGCGCCCTTGATGGGTCAGGCGGATCTGCGGCGACTTCTGGAACTCTACACCGGGATCAGCCCGGATCAGTCGGGGAACGTGCTGCGGTGGCTCAGCCATCAGACGCACCCGGAGATCCGCTATGTGGGTATCGTTCGGATGGCGGATACGGTGGTGGAGCCGATGCTGCAGGATCTCAACCGCGTGGCCGATCTGCGGGGACGCGCCGAGCGGCTTCTGAGCCCCGGCGGCCATGCGCTGACAGCGAGCGATGGCACGGTGCTCGCCGCGTTGTTCTCGGAGATCGTGGCCCAGCCCGGGCGGTGAGCCCCCGGTAGCGAGAAAGAATACGACGTGCGCCGCGCGCGCCGAACCCGCCAGCCCGGCCGTGTGTTCCGGTGGTGGGCACACTTCGTTTCGCCCACGCTACGGGTCTGATCGTCTGACGCTGTACCCGGGCCCCGGGCTTGCCGGGGCCCGGACGCTCAGGCCGCGTGATCGAAGATGAAGTGATGCCGGGGCCGATGCTGGCGCCCCTCCGGCTTTCCGAGCACCTTCAGCACTTCCGGATGGTTGGCGAACTGATCCAGCGTGATGCCGTCCAGGAAGTCGTGCAGCTGTTCGTCGAATTCCCGCCACAGCATTTCGGTCAGCGGCGGTTCCTCCTCCGCCTCGGCCTCGTCCTGATGCTGCTTCAGCCGGGTCAGGTTCATCGTGTCGCCGAGCGCGTCGATGATGTCAGCGACACTGACCTGCTCGGGGCGCCGGGCCAGACGGTACCCGCCGCCCGGACCGCGGATTCCCTCGACGAGCCCACCCTTGCGCAGCTTGGCAAACATCTGCTCCAGGTAGGACATCGAGATGCCCTGGCGCTCGGAGATACCGATCAGCGTCACCGGCCCGGTGCGCTCGTGGATGGCGATGTCCATCATCGCGGTGATGGCGAAACGGCCCTTGGTCGAGAGTTTCATGGCGGACTCCTCGCTAATGTGCTTGACCCCGATTAGACCAAAGTCCGAGTATAGTAGTCAAGAATCATCCAGCGGGTTTCTAAAGCTCCTCGGGTGTGAGGCTGCCGAGATGCCGGAAGCCGTCGTCCCCGAGGGGTTGAAACACCGCGATCCCGCCCTCGTCGATGAACACGTTCGCGGCCGCGCGCAGGTTCAGGTTGTGCCCGACGATCACCGTGTTCGCGGCCGCGTCCGC
>PWRV01000228.1 GCA_003563455.1 Thioalkalivibrio sp. | reverse complement strand
CGGGATGCGGACCGGCTCCAGGTTGCGGTATCGCCAGCCCGCCGGCAGGGCCGCCTCGGCGGCTGCCATCTGCCCCAGCATCGCCAGCATCCGCCCACCCGGTGCGACGCAGTGCCCCGCCCGCCTCACGAACGCCGGCGGCGCCGCAAAGGCCCGCGACATAACGGTAGCAAAACCCGGATCCGGGTGCAGGTCCTCGACGCGTTCGTGCGCCGCCTGCACGTGATCGAGCCCCAGTTCGGCGATCGCCACGCGCAAAAAGCGGACCCGCTTCGCGGCCGCATCGAGCAGCAGGTATTCGCGGCTGCGGTCGGCCAGCGCGAGAACCAGGCCCGGCAGGCCGGCACCGCTGCCAACGTCGAGCACGCGCCGGCCGTGCAGCCACGGCAGAACGCTCAGGCTGTCGAGCACGTGCCGGTCGAGCATCGCCCCGACGCCCTTGACCGCGGTCAGGTTGTGCACGCGGTTCCAGCGCTCGAGCAGATGCAGGTAATGCACCACGCCCGGGATCAGCGCCGGGTCCAGCCCGCGCGCAACGCAGGCGGCCTGCAGGTCGCCCGCGCCGGGGGCTTCGGGCACGGCCGTCAGGCGCTGGCCCGCTGTTTCAGGTGGATCGCCAGCGCGGAGAGCGCGGCCGGGGTCACGCCCGGGATGCGCTGCGCCTGGCCGAGCGTGTGCGGGCGGAATTCGCTGAGCTTCTGGCGGATCTCCGAGGACAGTCCATGCACCCGCGCGTAGTCGATGTCCTGCGGCAGTGCCGTGCCCTCGTGCCGGTTCTGGCGGCTGATCTCGTCCATCTGCCGGTCGATGTAGCCGGCGTACTTCGCCTGGATCTCGACCTGTTCCGCCACGGACTCGGGCAGATCCACCGCCAGTTCCGGCAGCCGCGCCATCAGTCCCCGATAGTCCACCTGCGGACGGCGCAGCAGGTCGATCAGGGTCACGTCCGGCTCCGGCCGCCCGCCGAGATACTCGGCCAGCTGCGCGTCCTCCCGGCGCGCGCGATCGAGGCGCAGGCCGGACAGGCGCGCCTGCTCGGCCTCGATCGCTTCGGCGCGGGCGCTGAAGGCGTGCCAGCGCTCGTCGCTCACGAGGCCGAGCTCCCGCCCGCGCGGCGTCAGGCGCAGGTCGGCGTTATCCTCGCGCAACAGCAGCCGGTATTCGGCGCGGGAGGTGAACATGCGGTAGGGCTCGTTGGTGCCGCGGGTCACGAGGTCGTCGATCAGCACGCCGATGTAGCCGTCCGCGCGGCCGGGTGTCCAGGGCATCTCGTCGCGGGTCCGGCGCGCGGCGTTCAGCCCCGCGATCAGCCCCTGTGCGGCGGCCTCCTCGTAACCGGTGGTCCCGTTGATCTGCCCGGCGAAGAAGAGGTTGCCGACCTCCCGGGTCGCCAGCGACGGCTGCAGCCCGCGCGGATCGAAGTAGTCGTACTCGATCGCGTAGCCGGGACGCGTGATGTGTGCGGAGCCGAAGCCGTCGAGGCTGCGCACCAGCTCGAGCTGTACCGCATAGGGCAGACTCGTGGAGATGCCGTTCGGGTACAGCTCCTCGGTATCCAGCCCCTCGGGCTCGATGAAGATCTGATGGCTGTTCTTCTCGGCGAAGCGCACCACCTTGTCCTCGATGGACGGACAGTAGCGCGGCCCGGTGCCCTCGATCTGGCCGCTGTACATCGGCGCCTGGTCGAGGTTGGCGCGGATCAGTTCGTGCGTCTGTTCGTTGGTGCGGGCAATGTGACACAGGCGTTGCGCCGGGTGATGGTCCCTGCTGCCCAGGAAGGAGAACACCGGGCGCGGATCGTCTCCCGGCTGGGGCTCGAGGCGCGAGAAGTCGACGCTGCGCCCGTCCACCCGCGGTGGCGTGCCGGTCTTCAGGCGGCCGACCGCGAAGGCCATCTCGCGCAGGCGCCGGGCCAGCCGGACGCTCGGGGGATCGCCGGCGCGGCCACCGGGATGCTGGTCCGGTCCGATGTGAATGCGGCCGTTCAGGAAGGTACCCACGGTGAGCACGACCGCCCGGGCGCCGAACTCGAGCCCGGTCTCGGTGACCACACCGGTCACGCGATCGCCCTGCATGCGGATGTCCGCGACCGGCTGCTGGAAGATCTGCAGGTTCGGCTGGGTTTCGACGATGCGGCGCACCGCGCGGCGGTACAGGTAGCGGTCGGCCTGTGCGCGCGTCGCCCGTACTGCCGGCCCCTTGCGCCGATTCAGCACCCGGAAGTGGATGCCCGCGCGATCCGCAGCCTCGGCCATCGCGCCGCCAAGGGCATCGATCTCGCGCACCAGGTGGCCCTTGCCGATGCCCCCGATCGCGGGATTGCAGCTCATCTGCCCGATGGTGTCGATGTTGTGCGTGAGCAGCAGCGTCTGCGCGCCGGTGCGCGCCGCCGCCAGCGCCGCCTCGGTGCCGGCATGCCCACCACCGATCACGATTACGTCGTAGAGGTTGCTCATGGTGCTGCAGGATCCGTCTTCGTCCGGGCGCGGATTCTAGCAGGTATGGCGTAACGCGTTGAATTCCTCTGGCGGGGCACCCCGCGGCCCTCACCCCCGCAAGCGGTAGAGGGGAGAATGCAACCGCAGGAGGTGTAGCTCCCTCCCCCACGTGTGGGGGAGGGGTGGGGAGGGGGCCGGGGGGCCGGATTGCGGGAATCGATGAATCAGCCGGCTTCGGCGCGCTCGCGCAGGAGCTTTACCTGGAACAGGGCGTTGCGCTCTTCTTCCTCCAGCGAGGACTGGATGAAGCGGATCGTGCGCTCGTAGCGCGGGATGATGTTGTACTTCAGCGCGTTGACCAGCTTCTGCGCCTTGCGCTGTTCCTCCATCAGCCGGTGCAGCGCGATCTCGACCTCGCCCAGCTGCGCGAGCAGCACGCTGAGGTCCGCCAGTTTTTCGCGGCTGGTGTCGAAGCTGATGTCGGTGCCGAGCAGACCCATCGGTCGCAGCTGCACGCGCTCCGCCCGCACCGACGGATACTCGATGCCGAGGCTGCGCCGCGGCAGGATGCTGATCCTGACGGCCGGGTCGACGCCCAGCGCGGCCTGATGGATGCCGCGCCCACCCATGCGCATGTGCGCGACGCTGAGGCAGCGGTAGGCTTCGGCCATGGCCTTCTCGACCTCCTCGCGCAAGCGCCGGTACTGGCCGATGCGCTCGTAGACCAGCCGGGTCAGCAGGTCGCGCTTGCGCTCCAGCAGGTCGTGCCCGGCCTCCAGGAAAGTCACCTGCCGCTTCAGGCGCAGCAGGGTGTTCTTGGTCGGCGGAACCTTGATCAGTTGCTGGCTCATCGGCCGCTACTCAGGCGGTGCTGGCGGGCTGCGCGCCAGAGGTTGATTTCCGTTTCTT
>PWRV01000093.1 GCA_003563455.1 Thioalkalivibrio sp. | reverse complement strand
TTCGCACCAGCCCGGTCACGCCGCGCGTGGAGCGTATCGGCGACCAGTCCTGGTCGGTGTCGTCGAGGTGCACGAAGAGGTAACGCGGGAACATCGACTCGACCACGACCTGGTAGCGCTGCCGCGCCCGCCGCCGACTGCGGATGCGTGGTCGGAACACCTCGAAGCCCTGCTTCATCAGCTCCGTTTCCGCCCGCTCGTCCTGCTTTGGCTTGCAATGAACCGCGTACCACTGCTTCACAAGGACAACCTCTCGAAACTCGATCTCGACGGCAGGGCCAGCATCCCTCTCATCCCCAACTTCTCCGGCACTGGCGCCCCCCGGGGACAGATTTGCAAATCTGTCCCGGCCCTTGGCGGCCTTGTCCCGCAGGCGGGAGACGGGAGCTCTCCTCCCCCACTTGCGGGGGAGAGCCGGGGCAGGCGGCCGGACGGAAAGCGCAGGTGCTCAGACCCCGTGGAACTCCCGGTACCACGCCACGAACCGCGCAACGCCCTCCTCCACCGTCGTTTGCGGACGGTAGCCCACGTCGCGCACGAGATCCTCCACGTCCGCGTAGGTATCGGGCACATCGCCCGGCTGCAGGGGCAGCAGATTCTTCTCGGCCTTGCGTCCCAGACAGTCTTCCAGCACCTCGATGTAGTGCATCAGCTCCACCGGCTGCTGGTTGCCGATATTGTAGAGCCGACAGGGCGCGCGGCTCGTGCCGGGATCCGGCGCGTCGCCGCTCCAGTCCGGATTTGGCGTTGCCACCCGGTCCAGCGTTCGGATCACGCCCTCCACGATATCATCGATGTAGGTGAAGTCGCGCCGGTGGTGGCCATAGTTGAAGACGTCGATTGGCCGCCCCTCGAGGATCGCCCTGGTGAACAGGAACAGCGCCATGTCCGGCCGGCCCCAGGGCCCATACACGGTGAAAAAGCGCAGACCGGTCACCGGCAGCCCGTAGAGATTCGCGTAGGTGTGGGCCATCAGCTCGTTGGCTTTCTTGCTGGCCGCATAAAGGCTCAGCGGGTGATCCACGTTGTGGTGCACCGAGAACGGCTGCGCGGTATTCGCGCCGTAGACCGAGCTGGAGCTCGCGTAGACCAGATGTTCGACGCCGTTGTGTCGGCAGCCTTCCAGGATGTTCGCGAAGCCTACGAGGTTGGTGTTCACGTAGGCGTGCGGGTTGATCAGCGAGTAGCGAACGCCGGCCTGTGCCGCGAGGTTCACCACCCGCTGCGGCCGGTGCTCGGCGAAGGCGCGTTCCGTCGCCTCGCGGTCGCCGATGTCGACGCGCAGATCGGTGAAGCCGGGGTGGTCCGTGACCCGCGCCAGCCGAGCCTTCTTGAGCTCGACATCGTAATAGGGATCGAGATTGTCGATCCCGATCACCTCATCGCCCCGCTCCAGCAAACGCAACGCCAGCGCGTTGCCAATGAACCCGGCCGTGCCGGTAACCAGTATCTTCAACGTCGCTCTCCCCTTGCCGACGATCGCGGATGCTAGCACAGGGTTGATTGGCAGCGGGGCGCGCACGGCACTTCGATCCCCCGGCACAGACCCTTGAGCGCGTCGTTCGGTGGGCACGCTTCGTTTTCCCCACCCGACGGTCGGCCCCGCTGGCGGATGCGCAAGGCGGGCCAGGCGCAGCGGGCCCCACCATCCGGCACCCCTTCGCTGTCAAGGCGCTCGCAATTGCGCGGCAACCGCTGTTCACTATGAGGCATGTCCCCCACGCTCCACACGACGCTGGTACTGACGGCCCTGCTATTGCCGCTGGGGCTTGCCGCCCTCTGGTCCGTTCCGACGCTGCGTGAGGGGATTGGGCGGCTGGCGCCGTGGGCCCCAGCGCCGGCGCTGGGGCTCAGCCTGGCCGGGTCGCCGGGCGAATCCGTGCAACTGGACTGGCTCCTGCTCGGAACCGGCCTCGGTCTGACCGAGGTCACGCGGGTCTTCCTGCTGTTCACCGCGCTGCTGTGGCTGGGCGCCGGCATCCATGCGCGCGGATACCTTAGGGACGACCCCCGCCGGCACCGCTTCGAGCTGTTCTGGCTGCTGACCCTCGTCGGCAACCTCGTGCTGATCCTCGCGCTGGACATCGCCACCTTCTACGTCGGCTTCGCGCTGATGACCTTCGCCGCCTACGGGCTGGTCGTGCACACCGGCAAGCCCGATGCGCGGCGGGCCGGACGCGTGTACCTGGTGATGGCGGTACTCGGCGAGGGTCTGATCCTCGCCGGCATCCTCCTGACGGCGGAAGAGGCCGCGGCACCGCTCCTGCCGTTGCTGGCCGATGTTCCGGCGGTGATTGCAGACTCCGAACGCCGGGACCTGCTGATCGCGCTGCTCTGGCTTGGCTTCGGCATCAAGGCCGGGCTGCCGCTGCTGCACCTGTGGCTGCCGCTCGCCCACCCCGTGGCGCCGGTGCCGGCCAGCGCGGTCCTCAGCGGAGCGATGATCAAGGCGGGCCTGCTGGCGTGGCTGCACATCCTGCCCTTCGGGCTGGTCAGCCTGCCCGGCTGGAGCGCGCTCGCGATCGGCGCCGGCCTGCTCGCCGCCTTCGGCGCCGCGTTCATCGGGCTGCACCAGCATCACCCGAAGACGGTGCTGGCCTACTCCAGCATCAGCCAGATGGGACTGATCACGGTGGGCGTGGGCATGGCGCTGCAGGTGCCTACACTTGCGCCGCTGCTGGTGGCGGCGATCACCGTCTATGCCTTGCACCACGCGATGGCGAAGGGCGCGCTGTTTCTGAGCGTCGCGGTCGCCCGCCATCCGGGTCGGCTTGCAGGCCCGCTGCTCTGGGTGCTGCTCAGCCTCCCGGCCCTGGCGTTGGCGGGCATTTTCGGCAGTGGCGTCGTCGCGAAGACCGGCCTGAAGGCGCCCTTCGACACGGCTGCGGCACTGCCGGACTGGTGGCAACACCTCCCCCGTGTGCTGGAACTGGCGGCCGTCGGTACCACGCTGATCCTCGCCCGCGCGCTGTGGCTGCTGCGCACGGAGAGCCAGGGGGACCGAGCGTCGACATCCGTCTGGGTGGGCTGGGGACTGATACTGGCAGCGGGACCAGCGCTGGTTTTCCTGCCGGAATACTGGGGTCTGGCCGTGCGGAAACCGATCAGCATGGGCGACTGGATCAGCCTCGGATGGCCGGTACTGGCGGGGGCTGTACTGGCGCTCGTCGGTTCCCGGCTGCTCCGCCCCTGGCCGATCCCGCCGGGCGACCTGCTGGCCCTGATCACGCCAAGGCCAGACACCGTTGCGCGTATCCGGGCGTCGGCCACGCCGGTGCTCCGGTGGGCACTGGGTCTGCTCGACCCGGCGCGCCTGATCGGCATCCGCCCCCCCAGCCGCTACCTGCGCCCGGACCG
>PWRV01000189.1 GCA_003563455.1 Thioalkalivibrio sp. | reverse complement strand
CCGAAGCGCGAAGCGGAGCTGGGGGCGGCCGAGGCCCGGTTGCTGGCCTTGGCAACGGATCTCGGCTGGTCTGCCCGCGAACCGGATGCCGTCATTGCGGCTCTTCCGTCCCGCCCGAAGCTCGGACTCGCGCGGGGTCTGCTGGCCGAACGTGGCGAGGTCAACTCGGCTTTGAGTGTCGCCCGCGAGTCGCTGCAGGACGCTGATGAACGCCGCCAGCGGATCGTCGCGCGCCTGGAGGCCGCACCGCCACGAACGGACACCGCCGGGCTGGCCGCCGTCGTGGCCACGGTGCGCGCCCAGGGCGATCTGGTCACCCGGCTGCAGGCTGTCTCGGAGGAAAGGGACCGGGCCCGGCTCGCCGTAGAGTCCTTGCGGGCGCGGCTGCGGCCCGTGTTGCAGCGTCCGGAGGATCTGGTCGACCTGCCGGTACCGGCGCGGGCCGAGGTCCAGCGAATGCGGGATCTTCTCCTTGAATGGGAGCAGCGCGATCGCGACCTGCGGCGTCAGGTTCAGGATGCCGAAGAAGAACTGCAGCGGCTGCGGCGCAGGCTGGAGCTGGCCTCGCGAGAGCGTGGAGAGCTCTCCGGAGAGGAACTTGCGGAGGCGAGGCGGTACCGCGACCGAATCTGGGAGCTGTTGGAACGCCGACACATCCGGGGGGAGACGCTGCCCGCAGAAGAGTACGCGCGCTTTGCGGACGTGATCGAGGATCTCGCGGGGAACTTCCGGGCGGCGCTTTTGAAGGCCGACGCGATTGCGGACCGGCGGTTCGACCATGCCGAGGCCGTGGGGCGCCTGACGCAGCTCGCAGACGCCGTCGCGATTCAGGAGGGCGCGCTGGATGCCCTGTCCCGGCGTCGGGAGGTGCTGGCCGGGGAGGGGGCGGAGCTGCGCCGCGAATGGCGTGCTCTCTGGGAACCCGCGCGGCTCGAACCCCTGGCGCCGGACGGGATGCTCGCGTGGCTGGAGGTCCGGGACGAAATCCTGCAACTGCTGCAGTTACGGGACGAGGCGGCTGCGCGCGTCGTCACGCTGCAGGAGGACGAGCAGCGAGCACGCGTGGGCCTGCTGGACGAGTTCAGGCGTCACGGTGGTGTGGAGGCGGTGGAAGGTCAGCCGCTTCCGGTGCTGCTGCAGCGGGGTGTCGATCTGCTGCATGCGCTGGAACAGGCGGCGGACGAGCGGTTGCGTGCGCAGGAAGACCTGCGTGCCGCCGATGAGGAGGTCGATCGCCGCCGCCGTGAAGTCGAGCGCGCCGAGGCGGCCCGCGCGGGATGGCAGCAGCGTTGGGAAAGGGCGATCGGCGACCTCGGTCTCGCCGCGGACTCGGACGCCCCGGAGATCGCACGGCAGCTGGAGACCGTCGAGGCGCTCCAGACGCTGTCGACGCAGGTCCGCAACCTGCGGCACGATCGGATCGAGAAAATCGAGGGCGACATCGAGGCCTTCACGCGGCTGGTCCGGGGTTTCGTCGAGGAAGTTGCCCCGGACCTTGCGGCGCTGGGACCCGAGGAGGCCGTGGTGGAGATCGAGGGACGGCTCGAGGCGGCCCGCGAGATCCACAAGCGTCAACTGGATCGGGAAGATCAGCTTCGCAAACTTGAAGAAGAGGTGGCCGCCGCCAATGACCATCTGCGCCAGGCGCAGGGAACCCTGGCGCGATTGATGGAGGCCGCGGGGGTCGATTCGCCAGGCGACCTGCGCGCAGCCATCGAGCGGGCCTCCCGGGCCCGGCAGCTGCGAGGCGAGCTCGACGGCATTGTGCAAACGCTCGAGCAGGAAGGCGACGGTCTGTCCCTGGCGGAGCTGGAACGCGAATGCGCCGATGCGGACGTTGACCGCGCGGCGGCGCGGGAACAGACCCTCGAGCAGGAACAGCAGCAAATGCGCGTGCGCCTGGAGGCGGCGGTCGAGAACCGTGCAGCGGCCCGCGAGGCCTTTGCGGCGATCGGTGGTGACGATGCCGCCGCGCGAGTGGCGGCCGACCGGCAGGAAGCGCTTGCGGGTATGCGTGAGGCCGCGGAGCGCTACGTGCGTGCGCGCACCGCCGCCGAACTGCTGAAATGGGCCATCGACCGGTACCGGCGGGAGAAACAGGCCCCGCTGCTGAAGCGTGCGGGAGAGATCTTTGCGACGCTGACCGGGGGCGCCTTCGCGGCACTCCGGGTGGACTACGACGAACGGGACCAGCCGCAGCTGACCGGCCTTCGCCCCGATGGCACCCGTGTTCCGGTGCCGGGCCTCAGCACCGGCACGGCCGACCAGCTCTACCTCGCGCTACGGGTCGCGTCGATCGAGGATTATCTCGATCAAGCCCCGGCGTTGCCCTTCGTCGCCGATGACCTGTTCATCAACTTCGACGACCAGCGCTCAGCCGCCGGCTTCGAGGTATTGGGACAACTCGCCACCCGGACGCAGGTGCTCTTCTTCACGCATCACCGGCACCTGATCGACATCGCGCGGGAACGGCTGGGTTCCGGTCTGCACGTGGCGCAGCTTGCCGACGCCTGAGGGTCGACAGCGGAGGGGGCACCCTTCAGGTCAGTTCCCGAAGACTTCCTTCAGCAGGTCGGTGGTCCGCGCGGCCGGGTTCTCCCGGATCCTGCGTTCCTCCTCGGCGAGCAGGGTGAATACGCCGTCCAGCGCCTCGCGCGTCACGTATTCGTTCAGATCGAGGTCGTCCACTGCCGAGATACCGGGGACGCGCGTGCCGACCTGGTCGGTCAATTCGGTGTAGGCACGGGTCACTCCCGTCTCCTGCATGGAATCGCTGACGATCGGCCGGAAGGCATCGGCGATCGGCTCGCCGGCGCGACGGCGCAGGAACCGCGTGGCACCGTCTGCGGGACCAACCAGGATGCCGCGCGCATCCTCGATGCTCATGTCGCGGATCGCCTCCAGGATGATCTCCTTCGCCTGCGGTGCGGCCTGCTCCGCGGCGCGGTTCATGCTCTGCTCGAACTCGTCGACCTGCCGGCCCAGTCCGACACCGCGCAGCAAGCTGCTCGCCGTGTCGAGGGGTTCCGGCATCGGGATCCGGATCTTCGCGTTGTCGGCGAATCCGCCCGCCGTGCCGGCGGCTTCGATCGCCTGCTCGGTCCCCTTGGCCAGCGCCTCCTTCAGACCGGCGACCAGTGTTTCGTGCTCGGCACCGAGCGGCACCGTGGTGCGGTCGGTCTCGGTCTCGGCGGGCTCGGTCGGCAGGGTGGGGACCGTACCCTTCAGTCGGTCCGCCCAGCTGCCCTGGGCGATCGCGGGGGAAGCGAAGGTGACGGCGAGCGCGGCGGTTACGATGGCGGCTTGTGTTCGGATGTTCATCTCTTTGCGGTTCTCGGTGCCCGGTCGGCAGTCGTGGTGGGG
>PWRV01000087.1 GCA_003563455.1 Thioalkalivibrio sp. | reverse complement strand
GTTTGCCGCTCGGGAATCGTTACGCATACACTACGCCATCCTTGAGCGGATCAGGTTTGCCATGGAATCGCAGTGGGCAGTGGTCTTCCCCGGTCAGGGGTCACAATCGGTGGGGATGCTGAGCGCTCTGGGCGAAAGTCGCCCGGTCGTTCAGGAAACGTTTGCCGAGGCCTCGGACGCGCTGGGCACCGATCTCTGGACACTGGCCCGCAACGGGCCGGCCGAAACCCTGAACCGCACCGAATACACCCAGCCGGCCATGCTCGCCGCCGGTGTTGCGGCGTGGCGTGTCCTGGTCGGCGCCACCGACCTGCGTCCGTCACGGATGGCGGGACACAGCCTCGGTGAGTACAGCGCGCTGGTCGCTGCCGGAGCGCTTGAATTCACCGATGCCGTTGCGCTGGTCAGCGAGCGGGCAGCGGCGATGCAGGACGCGGTACCTGCGGACGCCGGCGCGATGGCCGCGATTCTTGGTCTGGAGGACGCCGCGGTCAGAGCCCTTTGTGTGGCGCAGTCGGGGGACGACGTGCTCGAGGCAGTCAACTTCAATTCCCCCGGGCAGGTGGTGATTGCCGGATCGGCGGCGGCGGTCGAGCGCGCGGTGGCCGCCGCGCCCGCGGCTGGCGCCAAAAGGGCGCTGCGCCTTCCGGTGTCAGTGCCGTCGCATTGCGCGCTGATGCGCCCGGCGGCCGAGCGTCTCGCAGCCCGGCTGGCCAGCACCGAACTGCGGCTGCCGGAGATCCCGGTTTTGCACAACGTCTCCGCGGCACCGGTACAGACTGTTGCGGAACTCCGCGCCATTCTCGCCGAGCAACTCTACCGCCCGGTTCGCTGGGTCGAGACCGTGCAGGCCATGCGTGCAGCCGGTGTTCAGGTTCTGGTGGAAGTCGGGCCGGGGAAGGTCCTGACCGGCCTGGCCCGGCGCATCGACCGGAATCTGGAGGCCGTCGAACTGAGCGACGAGTCGGGGCTGGCCCGAACACTCGAAGCGCTTCGCGCCTGACCGGTGTCAACCCACCTGCGACCCCGAATCCACGAGCCCAAGGAGGAAAGCCGGATGTCCGACACGAGAGGCGCAGCACTGGTGACCGGTGCCAGCCGCGGAATTGGCGCCGCCATCGCTCGGCGGCTGGCCGCCGATGGTTGGCGGGTGATCGGCACCGCCACCACGCCCCGCGGAGCCGAGGCCGTCACGTCGGCCCTGTCGGACGTCGGCGGCCGTGGTGTAGTCATGAACATCACCGACCCCACGTCGGTAGATGCCGCGCTGAGCGACATTCACAACCACGAGGGCGCAATCGAGGTGCTGGTGAACAACGCGGGCATCACCCGGGACAACCTGCTGATGCGCATGAAGAACGAGGAGTGGGACAGCATTATCGAAACCAACCTCACCGCTGCGGCACGGCTCACGCAGAAGCTGCTCAAGGGCATGATGAAGGCCCGTCGGGGACGCGTTTTGCTGATCGGCTCCATCGTCGGCTCCAGCGGCAACCCCGGACAGACGAATTACGCCGCAGCGAAGGCGGGGCTGGCCGGCTTCGCCCGGTCTCTCGCCCGCGAAGTGGGCAGCCGGAACATCACGGTAAACACCGTCGCGCCGGGTTTCGTCGACACCGACATGACTCGTGAGCTCCCGGAGGAGGTGCGCGCGAAGCTCCTCGAGGGAATTCCGCTGGGCCGGCTCGGGCAACCCGAAGAGATCGCCGCCGCGGTATCCTTCCTTGCCTCGCCGGATGGCGGCTACATTACCGGAGAGACACTGCACGTCAACGGCGGGATGTTCATGCATTGATGAACCTTCAGGGGGACAACAGGCCCCCGCCGACCCGAAAAGGTCCAGCCCGTGTGGTGGATCGATCCGGGGCTTTTCACTAGAATGGCGCTCGAAAATTGACCGCCACACATCCAGAGGGGATGCCCTACATGAGCAGCATTGAAGAACGCGTCAAGAAGATCGTAGTCGAGCAGCTGGGAGCAAAGGAAGACGACGTCACCAACACGGCATCATTTGTCGAGGATCTCGGCGCGGATTCACTGGATACCGTGGAGCTGGTCATGGCCCTCGAAGAGGAGTTCGAGACGGAGATTCCGGACGAGCAGGCCGAGAAGATCACAACGGTGCAGCAGGCAATCGATTACATTCAGGCAAACCTGAAGGACTAGTGGGCCATGCGGGAAGTTCGGTGACGATGGAGCACAGCCAGAAGTGCCGGAGCAAGGCGGGCAAGTGCCGGAATAGCCATCCTGTTGCAAACTTGCCCAACGCAGCGCCGGCGCTTCTGGCGAAGCGATCTGTTACCAGACTTTCCGGGTGGCCCACTAGAAGTTCAGGTCCGCCAGGCTGGCAGGCCGGTCCGGCCTCGGCCGCTCCAATGCATTGAAGGCAGGGGCCGCTCGCGCCGGATCGGGCGCGGCCCCTGGCCTTGTTGTCCCGCCCTTTAGGGAGAGAGTCAGTGTCTAAGCGTCGTGTGGTGGTTACGGGTCTCGGCATCGTTTCCCCGGTCGGTTCGACGGTGGAGGCAGCCTGGGAGAATATCGTCGCGGGCAAGAGCGGCATTACGCCGATCGACGTCTTCGACGCCTCCGCGATGCCGGTGCGTATCTCGGGTGCGGTGCGCGACTTCGACGCGAACGCCTACGTTCCGGTGAAGGAACAGAAGAAGATGGACACCTTCGTGATCTACGGGCTCGCCGCGGGTCTGCAGGCGCTCGACGATTCCGGGTTGGAGGTGAGTGATGAAAACGCCGAGCGGATCGGCGTCGCAATCGGGTCGGGAATCGGCGGCCTGCCGTACATCGAACGTTCCTATGCGGGCTACCTGAAAGGCGGAGCGCGCAAGATTTCTCCCTTCTTCGTGCCCAGCGCGATCATCAACATGGTGGCGGGCAATCTGTCGATCATGAAGGGCCTGAAGGGTCCGAACATCTCCATTGTCTCCGCCTGTGCGACCGGTACCCACAACATCGGCGATGCGGCGCGGATGATCGCCTACGGTGACGTTGATGCGATGCTGGCAGGTGGCGCAGAGATGGCGACCCCCCCGCTCGGCATCGGCGGTTTTGCATCGGCCCGGGCGCTTTCGACCCGTAACGACGAGCCCGAACGCGCGTCGCGGCCCTGGGACCGCGATCGCGATGGCTTCGTGCTCAGTGACGGTGCGGGTGTGCTGATGCTCGAGGAATACGAGCACGCGAAGAAACGGGGTGCCCGGATCTACTGCGAGCTGGGTGGCTTTGCCTGGAACTCCGATGCCTTCCACATGACGCAGCCCTCGCAGGGCGGGGAAGGTGCCGCAGCCTGCATGCTGCGGGCGATCAAGGATGCCGGCGTCGACGTGGGCGAGGTCGGCTACATCAACGCACACGG
>PWRV01000057.1 GCA_003563455.1 Thioalkalivibrio sp. | reverse complement strand
GCTTTATTCAGCGCTTCCCTAGGGTGCGTGGTGCTGGAATGTGCGACCTGATCCCGCGTGCTCTTGCGTGAAGGAGGCGAGGCCTCTCGCGGATCGCTCGCCGGAAAACCCTTGGTCAGGGGCTGGCCTCCTCCAGCTGCGGCCCTTCCAGACCACGCGGCACGGCACCGGCGGAGCTTTCGTGCCAATCAGGATTCGCGATGTTCCGTGGCGGGCCATCCAACCGGGTCTTGCTGGGAGACTCCCCAAAGAGTCTGGCGTAGTCGATGGCGAACTGTCCCGGGTGCCAGAAGCCGAGGCCAAAGGCAACTTGCTGAACGCAGCGCTCATCCTTCCTGGCCAGGATGCGGCGCCGGGCAGCGTGCAACCGCAGTATCTTGGAGTGAGCGGCGGGCGACCGCCCCAGCAGTTCGTTGAAGGCATAGAACAGCAGGCGCCGGCTTGTGTGAGCGGCCTCGCAGAGTTCGGTCACGCTTGGCGGATTGTCCAGTCGATCCCGTATCACGTCTTCGGCCCGTCTCACGATGCGCCTGCGCTGTGCCAGGCTTGACCGGGTCTGTGGGACCTGACGGGCCTCCTGAACCAGCGCGATCATCCTTCCGGCCATATCCATTCCGGCGCGCACCTCGGTGCTGCGCAGCCGCTGTGCGTGCATGAGCCGTTCGACCGTCCGTGCCACCTCGTCCGTGATGCCCGGATCGGATTTGAGGCACCAGTGCTCCCACAGCGCCTCCGCGGAGGTCTGGTGCTCCGCCTGAGCGATCCTCTCGGCAAGATCGCGGGGGATCGAGATCGCCTGCTGGCGGTGGCCCGCAGCGATCTGTTGATAGACTTCTCCCCCGGGATCCAGCACGAGAATTTGCCCTGTCTCCAGTTCCTGCCCGCGAAACCGACCGCCAGCACAACCATATGTGATGGGGGAGATCGTCCAGAAATCCTCGGAACGCCGTCCCGAGCACAGCATTGCCCGATTGGAACTGCTCGAGTAGATGTGGCATTCACCGACCTGCGTGGCGCTGAATGTCGCTTCGATCGATCCGGGCTCGGATTGGGTGATCTCGACATCCCAGAAGTGTCCGAGGACCTCCTGCAGTTGTTCCGCCGACTGGCAACGGATCGTTTTGAGTTCATTCGTCACGTGCTTTCTCGCCGCATTTTGCGTCTATTATCGAGCATTCTATTCAGTTATGTGGGCCGCGGTCATCCCCACGGGATATCGGGGGGGTGTGTAAAGGCCGAGACGGATCTGCGGCGTGCACTTTTTTGACTGGCCCGTGCAACACGCCTTTCTATACTGAAGGACCTTACGTATCGCTGGATCACACGGGCTCCAGGTTCGATGAAACCCTTCCGGCAGGCGCCAGAACCGGCTTCCCGGGTACTTCCGCGTATTGGCCAATCAGGAGGTGGCGGCGCATCATGCATCGATGGCTTGGTGTACTGGTCCTGACGGCCATGGCGGGCATGATGGCCGCACAGGCGTCTGCAGAAAATGACGTTGCGGAGGTCTCGGGCGTCGCCGAGCTTGAGGAACGCATCGAGTACCTCAAGGAGATGCGGGCGGCCGCGGACGAGGCACAGGAATGGGATCGTGACGGATTCCATTTCCGTCTGGATCAGTTGATGCTGGCTGCCCTCGGGAGGGCAGAAACGGCGTCGCGATCGACATTGGAAATGGAGGTCGGCGACGGGATTCCGGATGTCGGGGAACGTCTCCAGGTCGCCACCGACTGGTTGCTCAAGAGCTCCATTGCCCGCCTCGAGGAGCTCTACGCGCGAACGAGCCAGGAGCGTCGGAAGCACGACGAGTTCGATCGCGGCATGCAGGCGAACGTTTCCCGCGCCTTCGTCCAGGATCTGCAGTGGCTGATGTTCGACTACCTGCGTGGGCTCGCGGCTCTCCTGGAGGTGAGGGAGAACCTGGGTTTGAGCGTTGAAGACGAGCGCAGTGCGTTCCAGGAATTCGTGACCCGGAACGTGGAGCGCCTGCACGGCCAGATTCGGCTCGACGCACAGACGCTCACGGAATTGCGGCGGGTGCTCAGAACCGACCCTTCGAACACAGACATCGAATCGGCTCTGCGTGCCGTGGATCAGAAGCAGGCCCGTAACCTCGCGAACATGGCCGCCTGGCTCGAGATGCTTCAGCAGCAGGGAGTCGATATCGCCGACCACCGCGCGCTGCTGATCCAGCAGGAGGGGCGCCTCGGCGCCGAGATCCTGCAGCGGGACGTGCTTGCGAGCATCTGGCGCGATCAGACCGAGAGACTCTGGCGTAACGTGACCCGTAACGGGCCGACCCTTCTGCTTCGGGTCTTCACGTTTCTGGCCGTCCTGGTTTTGGCCTGGATGGTGGCCCATGTGGTTCGCCGTTTGATCGAGGCGGTCATGGATCTATCGTTCATCCGGCCCAGCGAATTGATGAAGGAGAGGCTGCTGACCCTTTCGTTCGGAATCACCTTTCTTGGGGGGCTTGTCCTCGCGCTGACGACCATCGGGTGGTCGGTGATGCCGATGCTTGCGGGGTTGGGTGTTGCCGGAATCATCATCGGGTTTGCATTGCAGGATTCCCTGAAGAGTTTTGTCGCGGGCTGGATGATCCTTCTCTACCGCGCCTACGACGTGGGCGATTACGTGCAGGTGTCCGGTGCCGAGGGCCGAGTCCGGAGGATGACGCTGAACAGCACTCGGATCGCCACCTCGGACAACACGATCAAGCTGGTGCCCAACCGCAAGATCTGGGAGGAAACGATCGTGAACCTGACGGCGAGCAGGGCCCGCCGCGTGGAACTGGAGATCGCCTGCGGCCCGGATAACGACATCGACCGGGTGGAGAACTGTATCCGGGAGCTTCTTTCGGAGCACCCGAAGGTTCTGAATAAACCGCCGCCCGAGGTTCACCTTGCCCGATTCGGATCCTCGGAGATGGTCTTCGCGGTTCGGCCATGGGTGCGAACCGAGAATTACTGGCTGATCCAAAGGTCCCTGCTGAAGGAAATCAGGCAGCGCTTCGAACGCGACGGAATCACCTGAACCCCGATTTTTGGCACTCGACCAGGTGTGCCTGCAGGGCTCCGATCTCGTGGCCGAAGAGGCCGATGCCCGGGCCCCGTTCAGAAGCTCAGAACCAGCGTCCGAGACTCACGCCAGTGCGGACAGACACGGGCCCGACGTCAATGCTCGGCCCGGAGATGCCGACATTGGCGTAGATCCCGCCCCCGGAGCAGCCGACGAGCGGGAGCGCCAGTGCCAGGCAGGTGGCCGCGAGAAGCGTGCGTCGAAATGCCCGCGGTTTGATGCGGCGCAGATCGTAGAGGGTGGGAACGGGTCGCATGGTTGGGTTCTCCGTGGCCTCAGCGGGCGTCGGTATGCTCCGGGGCGGGC
>PWRV01000035.1 GCA_003563455.1 Thioalkalivibrio sp. | reverse complement strand
GCTCTTCTCCCGCAGATGAGACCGTTATAGTATCGATCCACTGCGATCGTCCTGAAAGACAATTGAAACTATTGCTCGAATAGACTGGCGAAATGACCGATCCCGGCGAACCCGCAAAGCCGATGCGACACTAACCGACATGGACATGTTGCGAAGCACCATCGAGGAACAGCGGCGGCGGCTCGAACAGGAGCTGCACGAGCCGCTGGACCGCCTCGCGCGTGAAGTCTCCGGCGCCTGGCCGGAGCGCGGGCCCCTCAGCGCCGTGTTGCAGCAATTGATAAGGGAACTGCCGCACTGCACCTACCTGTACGCGCTGAACACCGGGGGCATCCAGGTCTGTGACAACGTGTCGCACGCGGGCCTGCTGCCGGAACACTTCGGGCGCGACCGCTCGCAGCGGCCGTACATGAAGGAGGTGGTTCCGGCAGACGGCTTCCTGCTGTCCGAGGCCTACATCAGCCTGATCAGTCGCCGCCCCTCGCTGACGGCGCTGCAGCTTGTGCGCGACGCCAACGGAAATGCACTGGGCTTTGTCGGGGCCGACTTCGACCTGCGCAACCTGCCGCATACCGGCGAACTCTACGAGGAATCGACCGAGTGGCGTCAGATCAAGGGCGACCCGTCGATCCGCGGTACGGTATTCCTGCAGACGCGCACCGAGAGTCTGATGGACCAGGACATGGACAGCGTGCTCTCCGTGCTGGAAGAGCTCTTCAGGGAGCGCGGCGTTTTCCAGTGCATGCTGCACTTCTCGAGCAGTCGGGCGACCGTCTGGACACTGGAAGACCCATACCGCTATCGCATCCTGACCCACGACGCACTGAGCGACCCGGACACCTGCCTGGCCTTTCCGAGGATGGCGTATCCGGACAATGCCCTGATGCCCGCGGACGCGATCCCGGGGATCCTCGAGAACCTGAAGGCGCTGCGCTTTGCCGACGAGACGGTCTACCTGCGCTCTTCCTCGATCAACCTGTTCAACGGCATGATCAGCCTCACCTTCTCGTGCGACGGGTCGCACTACATGACCTGGAAGGAGTTTCTGGACCGCTCTATAGGCTTCTGGCTGGGCGACACGGAGTAGCGCCCGGGCGTCGGCCCTGCGGCGGCAGCGGCCGGGGCGAGCGGGTATCCGGCAGAAGCGTTATGGTATCGAGGCGGCGATCCGCGACAGCGGATGCCCGGAGACGGACACAGGAGCCAGCGATGCACCGATCCCTGATTCTCGCGCTTCCGCTGCTGGTGGCGGGCTGCCTCGGCCCGCCCATCCCGGAGGATGAACTGCCCCTCACCGTTATCGCGCAGGGCCAGATGAGCATGCAGCGGGAGATGCGGCTCGAGTGGGTCACGGAGCCGGATGCGTTCGAATCGCTGTGGGAGAAAACGCAGACCGGACCCCGCCCCGCGGTCGACTTCGAACGCGAAGGCGTGATCGCCGTGTTCATGGGGCAGCAGCCCACCGGCGGGCACAGCATCCGGGTGGACCGGGCGATGCGCGCGGACGACGAGCTGATGGTCGAGGTGGTGCTGCAGTCACCGGGGGAAGGCTGCATCACAACACAGGCGCTGACCCAGCCCTATCAGATGGTCTCGGTCCCGCAGGTGGCCGAGCAGGCAAGCTTCTCGACCCGGGCCGTGCTGGTGCCCTGCGACTGACGTTCACGGCGATATGCCCTGCGCCAGGCGACGATGACCCCGCCTCCCAGCGCTGGATCGCCGAGAGGGCTCGTCCCCCACGGTGCCAACGAAGGAGACATGATGCCGCAAATCCTTTGGCTGATACTGGCGGTGCTGACCCTGTCCGGCTGCGCACTGGTCGAGGTCGAGCCGGATCCGGCCTCGCCCTTTTACGCGGTGCCCGAGGGATCGGTGCTGGAGATTCACCATCCGATCGCTATTCCGGCGGGGCGCACGCGGACCTGGCTGCAGCGCGGAAGCGTGGTCTCGGGGCAGGACTGGTGGCACCCGGCCTGCAACCTGGAAATCACCACGCTCGACCGCGAGCAGCGGCAGACGGTGGAGCCCGGCCGATTCGACGTGATCCGGGTGCAGGCGATGGAAGATTTTGCCGGTCGAAGAGTCCCGGCCGGCGGTCTGATGCGCGCCGCCCTTCGCGCGGACTACGACACCGGCGGAACCACCTGGATGTGGCGGGGCCACCACCTGTGGCTGTCGAGCGCCGAACAGCCGGACGTCCGGCGCCTGACCTGCGTCGGCGCCTACGCGCGCCCCCACGAAGTGCGCCCGCCGAGCATCGAGCAGATCCGGGACGCCCTGGGTCCGGTGGCCAGCCTGCATCTGCCCTGACACTTGATCCCCTGATCAGTCCGCCGCGCAGCCGCGATTCGCGGCTTTACGCCACCGCCAGTATCAGAAGTCGGGCAGACCCGATTCGAGCCACCACGCCTGTGCCTGTTCGTCCCACTGCCACGCCTGGCGGTCGGTCAGACGGCGGACGATCTGGTTGTACTCGTAGAGGTATTCGATCGCGACGGTCTGGCTGGCCGAGTCCTCCGTCAGCATTACCGGCGGCCTCACGACCTCGTAGCGCGTGAGCCTCAGGTCCTCGAACGCCGCCGGCAACTCCGCGGGGCGCGCATCCGGGGGCAGAAACCCGACGGCCGCCTCGAAGTCACTCCAGCGCAGGGCCGCGAGGTAGGACTTGGTGGCCGCATCCAGGCTGTTGGCGCGCCGGTCCTTCTCCACCGCCGCACAGCCGGCGAGCATCAGGCCGACCAGCAACGCCGCAAGCACCGCGTAGCCAGTGCCGGCGCTGGCGATGCGTTCCCGTAGAGCCATCGTGTCAATCCCCCGCTTTCCTGGGCCCAACCACTGAGCGGGTCGGATGACCCAGTATCACGGGCGGACGGGACAGATTTCAAATCCGGCGCGGAGACGCGAACTCCGGAGCGTACCCCGTAGCGCACCCCGCACCGCTCAAAGCTCCCGGTAGATTCGGGCCCCCTTCTGCACGAACTCCTCCGCCTTCTCCTGCATCCCCTTCTCCAGCGCCTCCTGCTCGGACATGCCCTTCCTGGCCGCGTAGTCGCGCACGTCCTGCGTGATCTTCATCGAACAGAAGTTCGGGCCGCACATCGAGCAGAAGTGCGCGACCTTGTGCGCCTCCTTCGGCAGGGTCGCGTCGTGGTACTCGCGCGCACGCTCCGGGTCCAGCGACAGGTTGAACTGGTCCTGCCAGCGGAACTCGAAGCGCGCCTTCGACAGCGCGTTGTCGCGGACCTGCGCCCCGGGAAAGCCCTTCGCCAGGTCGGCCGCGTGCGCGGCGATGCGGTAGGTGATGATGCCCTCGCGCACGTCGTCCTTGTTCGGCAGGCCCAGGTGCTCCTTCGGCGTCACGTAGCAGAGCATCGCGGTGCCGTACCAGCCGATGTTGGC
>PWRV01000203.1 GCA_003563455.1 Thioalkalivibrio sp. | reverse complement strand
GAACAGGCGCTCTACGACGGCGTGAAACGCGTCGATTGGTCTGCACATCTGGGGCCGGAAAACACGCTGGCGGTGAGTTTCACGGGTATCCGTGCGGCGCTCGGCCACAGCCGCTACGCCGAACAACGGGTCAAGGACGCGGTGGTCGACCAGATCCGCGAGCGCACGGGCAGCCGCCCGTCGGTCGACACCGAACAGCCCGATCTTCGCATCCATGTGCACATGGCGAGCGACGCCGTGACGCTGGCTGTCGATCTGGCGGGCGGCAGCCTGCACCGCCGAGGCTACCGGCATGAGGGGCGGGCGGCACCTTTGAAGGAAAACCTGGCGGCGGCCATGTTGCTCAGAGCCGACTGGCCGAAGCTCGCGAGTGAAGGCGGCGCCTTCGTCGACCCCATGTGCGGCTCGGGCACGCTGCTGATCGAGGCCGCGTGGATTGCCGGCGATTGCGCGCCCGGTCTGCTGCGCAGCCACTACGGGTTCCTGGGCTGGCGTGGCCATGACGAAGCGGCCTGGAAATCGCTGATCGACGAGGCGCTGGAGCGCCGCGAGCGCGGGATTGAAACCCTGCCGCCCATCCTCGGTTTCGACGAGGACGCGGATGCGGTGGAGACCACGCAAGACCATCTGCGCCGGGCGGGCCTGACCGGCAAGGTCCAGGTGGAGTGGCGGGAGATCGGTCAGGCGCTTCCGCCTGGAGGCGTCGCGAACGGACTCGTGGCGACCAACCCGCCCTATGGCGAGCGGCTCGGCGCGGCGCATGAGTTGGTCCCCCTGTACCTGCGGCTGGGCGAGACCCTGAAACGTCATTTTCCCGGCTGGCGGGCGATCATTCTCAATGGGGCCGGTTGCCGGATCGGCTTGAGGCCCGAGCGCAGCTGGCAGCTCTACAACGGTCCGATCGAATGTCGTCTCGAGCGGTTCGAGATCGGCGCATACGCCCCGGGGGAGGCAAGCGAGGTAGCGACGGACCTGGTCAACCGCATCGCCAAGAACCGGCGCCAGTTGTCAAAGTGGCTGAAACGCGAGCAGGTCGAGTGCTTCCGCGTCTATGACGCAGACATTCCCGAATACGCGCTCGCCGTGGACGTCTACGACACCAGCGACGGCCGTTGGCTGCACGTGCAGGAATATGCCCCGCCGCCCAGTATCGACTCCGGCCGCGCCCAGGCTCGGCTGCGCGCGGCGTTGAGCGTTCTGCCGGAGGCGCTGGAGGCAGACCCGGGCCAGCTGGTGTTCAAGGTCCGCGAACGCCAGCGCGGCGCCCGCCAGTACCAGCGACGATCGGAGCGCGAGCAGTTCCTGGAAGTGCGCGAGGGCCGTTGCCGTCTACTGGTCAACCTGACCGACTATCTCGACACCGGCCTGTTTCTGGACCATCGGCCGTTGCGGACCTGGATCGGCGAAAATGCCCGCGAGCGGCGCTTTCTGAACCTGTTCTGCTATACCGGAACCGCCACGGTGCACGCCGCGCTGGGCGGGGCGCGGTCCACCACCAGCGTGGACCTTTCCACCACCTATCTGGACTGGGCACGCCGAAACCTGCACCTGAACCAGCTGAACAGCCGGGTGCATCAGCTCGTGCGCGCCGACTGCCGCCAGTGGCTGCAGGACTGCCGCGAATGCTACGACCTCATCTTGCTCGATCCCCCCAGCTTTTCCAACTCCAGCCGCATGGAAGGCACTCTCGACACCCAGCGCGACCATGCGGAACTGATCCGCGAAGGCATGCGCGTGCTTGCTCCAGGTGGAACCCTGATCTTTTCCACCAACCTGCGCAGGTTTCGTCTGGATCCGACAATGGCCGAGAGCTTCGCCGTCGAGGATCGCACGGCGTGGTCCATCCCGAAGGACTTCCAGCGCAATCAGCGCGTTCATCAGTGCTGGTTCGTGCGGCCGCGGGCCTGATTCCGCACGGGATCGACAACCGCGTGATCGCATAGACTCGCGTGGGGAGGGTCCGCCGTTTGGGTCCCTTGGAGGCATCTGGCGAGCGGTTCGATCGAACAAAGCGGGTCCTGATGCCTTCTAAACTTCAGGAGCAGATGGGCAATAACGACGAGAAGGGGAGTATCGCAGGAGTGGCACCGGCCACCGGCTCAAGGCTTCGAGGACGGGGCAACGCACGCCCCGCGCTCACGATTACCGACGGCGGGTCATGAGTTTGCGGTGTTCGCCCTTCCGGCCCGTCGAACCTGACGGCGACAATTCACCAGTCAATGGAGAGGTGCGCAATATGGGACGTTTGAAAGACAAGGTGGCGATCGTAACCGGGGGCGCACGGGGTATCGGCGCCGCCACTTGCGAAATGCTGGCCCGCGAAGGGGCTGCGGTTGGGGTGACCGATCTGCACGACGAAGAGGGCGCGGCTGTGGTGGAGCGGATCAGAACCGCCGGAGGCACGGCCCGCTATTGGCATCTCGATGTTGCCGAGGAGCAGGAGGTACAACGGGTCTTCAACGAGGTCGCCGATGAATTCGGCAGACTCAACGTCGTGGTCAACAATGCCGGCATCTCCGGGATCAACAAGCCGACGGACGAGATCACGGTGGAGGAATGGGAGCAGGTTATCGCGATAAACGTACGCGGCGTCTTTCTGTGCACCAAGCACGGGGTCAAGCACCTGCGCAACGCCGGCGGCGGGAGCATCGTCAATCTGTCCTCGATCTACGGTATCGTTGGTGCGCCCGATCTGCCTCCCTATCACGCCTCCAAGGGCGCAGTGCGGCTGATGACGAAGACCGATGCCCTGCTTTATGCCAAGGAAGGGATTCGCGTGAATTCGGTGCACCCGGGGTATATATGGACACCGCTGGTCGAGGCCCTGGGGCGTGAGTCCCCCCAGGGCGTCGAGGCGTTCCGCCGCGAACTCGACGAAAAGCACCCGATCGGCCATGTGGGCGAGCCGGAAGACATAGCTGCCGGCATTGTCTACCTTGCCTCGGATGAGGCGAAGTTCGTTACCGGCAGTGAACTGGTAATCGATGGCGGCTACACCGCCCGCTAACCGCTGGTGCCGTTCCTGATACCCGGGATCTCCACTCCCCCAGCCTTCATGGCGAGCCTGGCCGCGACGGCCGCCGACTTCCTCATCCTGGTCGCCTATAGGCCGAATTGCCCACATCGATGTCGAGTCTTGGCAGCATCCATGGCGGCGATCTGGATTTCGACGAGCCATCATTGTTCGGACCGAAGTGACACGGGGGAACTGCCTTGAAATGGCAAGCGGCAACCGCTGAGCGTATCGGCGGACGCGAGGAGCAGCAGGACCGCGTCGGGTTTTTCCATTCCCGCGATGGCACGGCCTGTCTGCTGCTGGTTGCCGACGGGATGGGTGGGCATCGCGGTGGTTCGCTGGCCGCGCAGACGCTGTTGGAGATCGCGGAAACGAAGTGGGATTCGTGTGGT
>PWRV01000207.1 GCA_003563455.1 Thioalkalivibrio sp. | reverse complement strand
GGCAGCAGGAACACACGACCCCCTTGCAGCGTGAATGTTTCCCTGCCCAGGATGTCCAGGACTGTAAATGCGACGCGAGACGATCTCTGCGGGCATCGGCCGCCTCGGGACCGCGGAGCCACGTTTCCTCATTCGCGCGTGCATTGGCTGCCGGTGACTCAAGTCGCGAGCCTGAACACCGGCACGATCCCAAACCAAAGGATGAAGGTCAGAGCGGCCACCATCAGAGAATCGATGCGACCCGCAGGAGCCTCGGACTGGAGGCGGCGATGCAAAAGCCAGCCGAGCCAGAGCGCGTGCGGTACGGCCAGATAGGCAATCCCTGCGTACGCACCGTCGGCGAGACCAAGACGGTCCCAGACGACGGACGCTGTCGCAGCGGACAACGTCAGCGCGCCGGCCAGGTGAAGCGCTTTCCTATGACCGAGCCGCACCGCGAGCGTGCGTTTGCCAGCGGCGGCATCGGCCTCGAGATCGGGTACACCGGACAATAGGATCGCCGGCAGAATGGCCATTAGCAGCGGCAGGCTCAGGACCCAGGGCAGCGGATCCTGCCAGTTGCCACCGAGGAAGAGGAAACCGCACAGGATCACCCCGATGCTGTGCGTGATCGCGACGTCGATCTCTCCCAGTCCGCGGTAACTGAGCTTCAGTGGTGGTACCGTGTATCCGATGGCCAGCACGGTCAGCACGGCAACCGCGATCACTACCGGAAGCTCGGAACGCGGGATCATCGCCAGCAGCGTCACCGTTGCCACAACGAAAGCCGTGAGCATGACGGCAATTCCGGTTCGAACCTCTCTCGGACTCAGCAGGCCTTCCACCAGTACCCGGGAACCTCCGGAGAACATGCTGAAGAAGCGGTTCGCGCGGTCGCTGGGGAAATCGAGGATTTCGTTGCTCAGGACCGTTGCCGCTTCGAGCAGAAACAGGCACAGATAGCCGAGCCAGAAGACCGGATTGCCAAACGGGCCACCTTCCGGCCCGGCCGCGAGAGCCCCGGCGGTGTAGGCCAACCAGGTCATCGGGTAGAACTGCAGCCGCAGACCTTTCAGCCAGGCGCCCGTCTTGAAGCGCAGGCGCTCGAACACACCCAGGCGCCCCTGCTCCAGGCCCTGTCCAGGAGGGTCCACGTGCAGCCGTTGCTGGGGCTTTACGCGATCCGAAATCCGCACAGGGATCAATACCCGTGGGCGCAGCTATCGGAATCTGTCGGTTGGGCTGCCGTTGCGGTGATCAGGCGCGTGGCACCCACGCATTGCACCAGCCTTCCGCGGCCACATGCTTGCCTCCGAACGCCTCGCAAGGTCCCCACTCTTCGGCTTCGGGATCGGTGAACAATCCGCAGTTGGCGCAGTTCTGGCCTTCCTCGTAGGACTCGTGGTCCACATCGGCCGCATCATGCCGATAATGCAGGGCCTTGGCCTGGGGGTCGTCTTCGCTAATGCGTTCGGCTGCCATTAATGGGGCAACGATCAGCGCGGCGGCGGGCACCGCGATGATGGTGGCGGCACCCATGCGCAACACTCGGCGGCGTGGCCGGTCAAGAACTTCCTTTCCCATGTCAGTCATCCTCTGATTCAAGTCAAGCGCACTTCAACTTAGCAGCTATCGCGATCGTGCTGGAATGGGGTTCATTACGCCCCGTTTCCGAAGCTTCCGGCAGCGTCCGGCTGCCGAATGATGCGTGTTCGCCTTTGCGGGACGAAGGCTTGCACGCCATTCGCGCTGGATCGATCAGGCAGCTTCGGTTGCGTAGCCGGCGCTTTGCCAGCCGGTCATGCCACCGAGTACGTTGAACACCGGTCCGCGCCTGTGGCGTTGCAAAAGACTGGCCATCACCGAAGAGCGATAGCCGCTACCGCAGATCACCGCAAGTGGCCGCTTGTCCGGGATCTCGTCCAGACGCTTCGGCAGTTCGCCGCCACTGATGTGACGGGCGCCCGTGATGTGGCCCTCCGACCACTCTGCGGGTTGGCGCACGTCAAGGATCGTAAGGTCCCGGTCCTGTGCCAGCGCTTGACGAAGTTCGTGCACCGTCCACTGGGGAAGGATCTCGATGTCTCGCCCGCTCGTGCGCCAGGCCAGCATGCCGCCGGCGAGCCACGCCTCCGGCAGGTTGTAGCCGATGCGCAGGAGTTGCCATTTGATGTCCTCGAGATCTCCGGGCTGTTCCAACACCAGCAGAATCCGCGCGTTCTCGGGCAGAACGGTCCCGGCCCAGGTGCTGAAGGCTGTGCCGGCAGCAACGTTGAGCGCGCCCGGGATGTGTGCAGTGAAAGCTTCAGGTGACCGGCAATCCACCACGAGGGTATCGTCGCGACGGCTCAGGCGCGCAAAGTCATCAGGCTGGATGGCAGGAGGTTCGGCCAGGACGCCCAGTCGCTCTGGGCCAACTAGGTACGGGTCGCGCACGGTGGGGCCGAGGCGATCCGGACCTTCGGCGACTGGCTGCCGATGGTCTGCCACCGGGCGACTGTTTGGGGCCGGGGCCCTGCCACTGCCGGCCGTCCGGAGTCTCTTGCCGACCCTTATGCTAATGCGCGCGCTCAACTCGGACTCCCTCTCACGCCCCGACCGTCCGCGTCCAGACCGATCTCCAGAGAGCTTCCAGCGATATTTGACCTCCAGAGTCCCAAGTGGCCCTCGTGGAGCGATCTCCGCAAGGGGCGAGGTCCGTCTCCTCCGCAGTCGGTGGCTGTCCACGACCCGAAGCGGGCAGCGACAGATCGTTCGAGGGTCGCGGCTTTCAGGTTCAAAGCGGCCCTTGACCTCTCGCTCGAGTTACCGGAGCCAGAGCTCCGAACGCCTGGCTCAATACGCCACAGTGCGGCAGTGGCCCTCGCCGGCGTGACCTACGTGAAGATCACCCATCGTGATCGCGTACGATTCCTCCCCGCCGCTGAACGGGTCGAAGCCCGGGGCTTCCAGGTTCATTGGATCGTCGGCGTCCTTGTCCTCGCGTCCGAAGATGTGGTCGAGGTGAAAGGTCATTTCTACATCCGCCACGCCGCCGGCTTGGACGAAGCCCTTGCGCTGGTCACCCACGTATTCACCGCATTCATAACGCAATGGTTCCGCGACTTTGAGCTGGAACGGAAACGTCTGATCGTCCCTTGTCGCCGTGCCGATGAACAACATCGACGTTCCCTCGGCCGTCCCGCTTTCCGCGATCGCCATGCGCCAGGAGATCGCGTTGTAGTGACCGGGCGGTGCGTCGAGTTCGGCGACCAGCACACGCGCCTCGTCGTCCGCTGCCGTGACCAAGTCCACCGTGTGCGTGCCCGACACGGTGACCTCGTGCGTGGCCGTAATTGCCGCGTCGGATTGAGGCGCGAACGGCGGGCTCGTCTGGTACGCGGTGATCTCCGCGAGTGTCACGAAAATGTGGTCGAAGCTCAGTGACCAGTTGTCTTTGGTGCGCTTGGG
>PWRV01000216.1 GCA_003563455.1 Thioalkalivibrio sp. | reverse complement strand
GGAAATTCCGAAGACCCATTTCGGGCGTCAACTCTACGCGCGAGTCCGGTCGCTCATACGCTCCCGCCGACCGGCAGCTCTGGGTCGATGACGCCCGCTCGCGACCCTTATGGAAAGCTTTCCATAAGGGTCGTTATGCAAAGTCCTCGATTATGGAAAGTGTCCGGGGTACACCGCACACCAACCAGCGGAGTGCCACGGTTGGCATGCGGGGCAGCCTTGTCATAATCACAGGGTCTTGGGGAAGTCGATGAGTGCGTCGGGGGTCCGGTAGCGGTGGATTCCACCGTCGCGTAAGCGCAAGAGAACACGGCCCGCGACGCGGGCGACCTGTAGGGCAGAAGAGCGCAGCGTCCTCCGCCGCACGGCGTCCGCGATGCCCCGGCCACCAAGAGAATCCTGGCGCCGGATGGGGGATGACGGCCTTCGGCCTCTTCCGCCCTACGCGCCTTTCATGCTTGGGGGCGCGCGCCTGTTTCATGGCAGTCAGTCAGGCATCGATACGGCGGCGGCCTGCTCGACCGAGGTGGACCGCTGAGTGGCTCCGCTGATGAGCGGGCGCCGGAAGCCGAATCACCCATCCAGGACCGTGCAGAATTATGTCAAGCTCGCCGCGGGCCCAGTGCCGAGCATTCAGCCTCGCGCTGGGCTGCAAGCTGCCATCGCGGCAGCCACTTTCCATAATCGAGGACTTTGCATAACGACCCGGAGCGGGCACTCAGCGGAAACGGACGACAGTCTGCAACGTGCTATGTTCCCTCGAAGCGCACGTGATACGGGTATCGAGGGCAGCAACCACCACTGACCGCGACACACGTGTGTTTCGCGCCGTAGTATCGACCTCCCCGGCGCCGCCGTTATCCGTCCACTCGCATGCCAGAGCTTTCGCATCCGCAGTCGGCAATCACTTTCAGGCTACAGGCTAATGACACCCCCCTACATGTTCGAGGAACAGAATTTCCGCTGGTTGCTCGACTCCGCGCCAGACGCACTCATCATCGTCGACGATCAGGGTCGGATCACGCATGCGAATCCGCAGGTCACCGCACTATTCGGCCGCCCCGAGAGCGAGCTGCTGGGGCAGCCTGTCGAGATCTTGATCCCGCAGCGCATGCGCGCGAGCCATGTCGGCCACCGCGAGGCCTTCTCCCGCAACCCCCGGACTCGCCCAATGGGTGCGGGGCTGGATCTTTACGGACAGCGCAAGGACGGCAGCGAGTTTCCGCTCGAAATCAGCCTCAGCGCCATGCGCACCCCCGACAGCACACTCTCGCTCGCAGCCGTCCGCGACATCTCCGAACGGCGGCAGAGTGAGGAGGCCTTGCGCAAGAGCGAGCAGCGCATCCGGAGGGCCCATGAGCTCCTCGAAGGCATCACCGAGGCCACCGACGGCTTAGTGGCCGCTCTCGATACCGACTTCCGTTTCGTCGCCCTCAACACCAGGTACAAAGAGGCGTTCGAGCAGATCTTCGGCTCGCGCATCGGCCTCGGCACAAGCATTATAAAGGCGCTTGCGCACCTGCCTGACGACCAAAAGCGCGCCGTAGATCTTTGGCGACGTGCCCTGGAGGGCGAGGTGGTGATCGAGACGCAGCAGTTTGGCGATCCGCGGCGGGCGCGGCGTTTCTTCGACCTGCGCTTCGGCCCGATTCGCGATGCCTCGGGAAAAATAATCGCCGCCGGGAAGGTCGGCAGTGACGTGACCGCGCGGGTCCAGGGCGAGCAGTCTTTGCGCGAGGCGAAACAACAGCTTGAGGAGTCCGACCGGCGCAAGGATGAATTCCTCGCTACCCTCGCCCACGAACTGCGCAGCCCGCTTGCGCCGATCCGGACCGGCTTTGAGCTGATCCAGACGCTGCGGGGTGACGCGGCCGCCTGCGAGGAGCCCTTGCGAATCATAGACCGCCAGATCAGTCACCTGGTACGGCTGGTTGACGACCTGTTGGATATCTCGCGCATCAGCCGCGGCAAGATCAACCTGCGCAAGGAGCGGCTCGGCCTCGCGAAGATCATCGAGACTGCCCTGCAGATGAGCGACATCGGATTGAGCCCGAGCGACCGACAGCTCACCGTGAGCGTTCCCTCCGGGCCGCTCGTAGTGGAGGGTGATCGGGTGCGGCTGGTTCAGGTCATCGCGAACCTGTTGAAAAATTCGGCCACGTTTACCGACGCGGGGGGACACATCGCTGTTCACGTGACGCCGCGCGGCGAACGGGTCGAGATCCAGGTGCAGGACGACGGGCGTGGCATCCCTCGTGAGCGGCTCGACCACATCTTCGAGATCTTCTCGCAGGCCGAGCCTGGGCGTGGCGGCGGTCTGGGCATTGGCCTTTCGCTGGTGCGGGGCCTGGTCGCGATGCACGGCGGTACCGTCAGTGGCGACAGTGCAGGTCCCGGCTGCGGCGCCACCTTCATCGTCTCGCTGCCGCTTTGTCGCAGCGCACCGGCGCAACCCACGGCGGACCGAACCACGGAGTCCGACGTCCTGCAGACGCAGTGCCGCGTTCTGGTGGTGGACGACAACCGGGACATCGCTAACAGCCTGCATCTGCTGCTCACGACTCTGGGGGTCGAGGTGCGGGTGGCTTACGATGGGGCGGAGGGCATCCGTATTTTTGAGGAGTGGCCGCCGACGCATGTCCTGATGGATCTCGGGATGCCCGGCATGGATGGCTACGAGGCCGCCCGCCGGCTGCGTGCTCATCACCCCGACCACGTGTTCCGGCTCGTCGCCATGTCCGGATGGGGGCGGGAGGAGGACCGGCAGCGGACGCGGGAGGCGGGTTTCGACGACCATTTCGTCAAGCCGGTAAGGGCCACCCAACTGAAGGCCATCCTGTCCAGCTAAATTGCTGACTTGACTCGGGGCGGTATCTGGCAGGATCGGCAATGTCCGGAGAGAACTGTTGACCGGGCCACGCAGGTGCGTGAGCGAATGGCCGTTCAGGGTCGACTGCAGTCCCCAACATGTGGCGGCGGCAGTGGTCGGCCCTGTGCAGTCAGGAGTACCCTTCCCGGCGACACGACAGCGGAGGCCGACCATGGACCTCGTCTTCTACGCCAAGCTATACGCCCTCACGTTCGGGGTTTTCCTCGCCGTCGATCTCCTCTGGCTCGGCGTCGTGGCCCGCGGCTTCTACCAGACACAACTGCGACCCTTTCTAAGACCGACGGTCAACTGGCCGGCGGCGTTCGTCTTCTACCTGCTATACGTGGTCGGCATCCTGATCTTCGCCGTGCGGCCGGGCCTTGCGGCGGACTCGCTGGCCGTGGCCGCAGGCTGGGGCGCCCTGTTTGGCTTCTTCACCTACGCAACCTACGAGCTGACCAACCTCGCCACGCTGAAGGACTGGCCGCTGAAGGTCGTGCTCGTGGACATGGCGTGGGGTGTGGCGCTCTGCACCGTCGTGGCGAGCGCCGGGTTTCTGCT
>PWRV01000199.1 GCA_003563455.1 Thioalkalivibrio sp. | reverse complement strand
TGGCAGCCGATCCACGCGTTGCCGCTCCATGTGCCGCTTGCGGTGATCGCGGCCGAGGACCAGCGCTTTCCACAGCACCGCGGCTTCGACTGGCAATCGATGCGGGAGGCCCTGAACGCGCACCGGCAGGGGGCACGCCTGCGCGGCGCCAGTACGGTGAGTCAGCAGACCGCGAAGAACGTCTTCCTCTGGCACGGCAGAAGCCTGACACGCAAACTGCTGGAGGCCGGTTTCACCGCGGCCATCGAGACGCTCTGGCCGAAGGCGCGCATCCTCGAGGTCTACCTGAACGTGGCCGAGTGGGGACCGGGCATTTTCGGCATCGAGGCCGCAGCACAGTACCACTTCGGTATCCCGGCACGAGAGTTGAGCCGGGAACAGGCGGCGCTGCTCGCGGCGGTGCTGCCCAACCCGCGGACCTATTCGCCCTCCCGGCCCTCCGCAGACGTGTTCCGGCGAGCGCGCTGGGTCGAGCGCCAGATGGCTCAGCTCGGCCCGGACTGGCTGGCGCCCCTGCAGCTCGGATCCGGCTCTGCGGCAGCGACGCATCCGGATCGCCCCTGACTCTCGCATCACGGTCATGCGGGCCACCTTGCGTTGTCTGGAGTCGGAGACGCGCCACCGGCATATTTCCGTGATCGCGGAGCATCTCCGGCATCCCCCGAAGCAGGGACGGGAAACGGCGCCGGGCGCCCGAATCGAATAGATTATGAGGCATGGGAAGGCTACTGATCATCCTCATTCCGCTCATCCTGCTGATCACCTACGGGCCCAGCTGGTGGGTGCGCAGGACAATGGAGAAATACAGCGAACCGGCCGATCGCTACGACGGCACCGGCAGCGAGCTGGCGCGCCATCTGCTCAACGAACGGGGCATGCACGACGTGTCGGTGGAAGTCGCCGAGGGCCAGGGCGATCACTACGACCCGGAGGCCCGGGCGGTGCGTCTCTCCGAGGGCAACTATCATGGGCGCTCGCTGACCGCGGTGACGGTGGCCACGCACGAGGTGGGGCACGCGGTACAGCACGCCGAGGGCTACACGCCCCTGCGCCTGCGCGGGGAACTGGTGCGATGGGCATCCAGCGGTCAGCGCCTGGGTGCCTTCCTGATGCTGGCGATCCCCGTGATCACGATCATCACCCGCCATCCCGCACCCGGTGCGATGTTCCTGCTCGCCGGCCTGCTGTCCATGGGTCTGGCCGCGATCGTCCATCTGGTGACGCTGCCGACAGAGCTGGACGCCAGTTTCGGGCGGGCGATGCCGATGCTGCGCGAGGGCGGTTACCTGCACGACACCGACTACCCGCACGCCGAACGGATACTGAAGGCCGCCGCCTACACCTACGTCGCCCAGTCGCTGATGAGCCTGCTGAACATCTGGGCCTGGCTGCGCTTCCTGCGCCGCTAACGATCCTGGCCAGCCTGGCCAGACGCGCCGCCTTCGAGGATGAAGAAGCGTTTGGATATCCTTGATTATCCGTGCCTTCCGTGTCCTTCCGTGGCTCAATTCTCAGGACAAACCGGCCCTACTCCTTCTCGGGCAGGGTGATGTTCAGTTCGAGGACCTCGCAGTCGCCCTCGCGCTCGAGGTTCATCTGGACGGCGTCCTCGTTCACCTGCACGTATTTGCGGATCACCGCGACGATCTCGCGGTGCAGCGCCGGCAGATAGTCGGGACCCGAGCGGTGCGCGCGCTCCCGGGCGACGATGATCTGCAGCCGCTCCTTGGCCAGGGAGGCTGATTTGGGCTTCGGAGAGCGGAAGTAGTCGAAGATACCCATGCCGGTCAGCCCCCGAACAGGCGTCCGAAGAAGCCTTTCTTCTGGAGCGTGGTAAAGCGGTGCGGGCGTTCCTCCCCAAGGAAGCGGGCGACCGCGTCGATGTAGGCCTGCCCCGCGTCGGACTCCTCGTCGAGCACGACCGGCACACCGGAGTTGGAGGCATTGAGCACCGCCTGGGACTCCGGGATCACCCCGATCATGTCGATGGAGAGGATGTCCTGCACGTCCTCGATACTGAGCATCTCGCCCTTTTCCACCCGTGCAGGCGAATAGCGGGTCAGCAGGAGGCGTGCCTCGATCGCCCCTTCGCCCTGCTCGGCCTTCTTCGTCTTGCTCGCAAGGATACCGAGCATGCGGTCGGAATCCCGGACGCTCGACACCTCCGGGTTGGTCACCACGATCGCCTCGTCGGCGTAATAGGAGGCCATCAGCGCGCCCCACTCGATGCCGGCGGGGCTGTCGCAGACGATGAAATCGAACTCCCGCGACATCTCGTCCAGCACGCGCCCCACGCCTTCGGTCGTCAGCGCATCCTTGTCCCGGGTCTGCGACGCGGGAAGGATGAAGAGGTTTTCGGTCCGCTTGTCCTTGATCAGCGCCTGGCGGAGGTTGGCGTCGCCATTGATCACGTTCACGAAGTCGTACACGACGCGGCGTTCGCAACCCATGATCAGGTCGAGATTGCGCAGGCCCACGTCGAAGTCGACAACCGCGGTCTTTCGCCCCTGCATGGCGAGCCCGGTGGCCAGGGCTGCCGCCGTGGTGGTCTTGCCCACGCCGCCCTTGCCCGAGGTAATGACTACAATGCGTGCCATAGAGCCTGCATCTCCTTGAATATGGCGCCTTTCGACCGCCTAGATTTCGGTGATTCTGATGGTTTCGCCGGCCAGCGTAACCAACCGGTTCTCGCCGCGCTCGCTGTCGAGGATGTCCTCCGCGATCCGGTAATGTCCGCCGATCGAGATCAGTTCGGCATCCAGACGCCGACAGAAGATGTTTGCCGTGGCCAGGCCCCGAACACCGGCGAGGACCCGGCCGCGCAGGGTGCCATAGACGTGGATGTGCCCGTCGGCCAGAACCTCCGCGCCCGCGGACACCGCTCCCATCACGATCAGATCACCGCCGCGCGCGTAGATCTGCTGACCCGAGCGCACCGGCTGCGTGACCACCCGGGTCGGCGTGTGAACCGCCGGCGCCGGAGCCGGCGCTGCCGGCGGCTCCGGCGCCGGCGCTTCGGGCGCGCTCTTGCGCGCGGCGGCATCGCCAGACTTTGCGCCCAGGACCAGCAGCGGCAATCCACAGGCCTCGCCCACCGGGGCAGTCGCAACCTCGCCCTGCTGGATGCCGATCAGCTTGAAGCCGTGCCGGCGCACGCGTTCCACGGTCACCAGCAACTCGGCCACTGGCAGTGCCCCCAGGCCCTCGAGGTCCATCACCAGCGGCATGTCGCGCATCAGGTCGGGGGCCTCGGCCATGCGGGCCTCGAGCGCGGCATCGAGCTCCGTCGCGTCGGCCGTGTTCAGACGCAGGACGGAGACCAGCATCATGCGGCCCTTCAGCTCTATC
Organism: Thioalkalivibrio sp.; assembly: GCA_003563455.1. Classification (GTDB taxonomy): domain Bacteria; phylum Pseudomonadota; class Gammaproteobacteria; order Ectothiorhodospirales; family Ectothiorhodospiraceae; genus Thioalkalivibrio. Next base: position 83 of record PWRV01000199.1, on the reverse strand, counting down.
GCGCGCAGGCTCTCGCGGCTGGCGCCCGGGGCCTCAGAAGGCATGCGACACCCGCAAGGTCACGTCCGGCGATGTGCAGATGG
>PWRV01000305.1 GCA_003563455.1 Thioalkalivibrio sp. | reverse complement strand
TGACATCGAAATGATCCTCCAGCGCACGCTTGCCGCGACCTGTGACGATGCCGATCTTGGTCATGCCGGCCTGCATCGCCTCCTCGACGCCATATTGAATCAATGGCTTGTTGACGATCGGCAGCATCTCCTTCGGCATGGCCTTGGTGGCCGGGAGAAATCGGGTTCCGTATCCGGCTGCTGGAAACAGGCATTTCTTGATCATGGGAAGGGGGCTCTCGTCAGGTTCCTGTTGGACTCGGTTCTGTCCATGGGGCGATCACGGTGACTCGCTTCCGATGCGGCATCGGCTGCTCCTCTATGTTGATTGCGGCCCGCTCTGAGAAAACTTGACGTTCAAGCCCAGACCCAGCTTGTGGCTTCCACGCTGGCTCACCGCGAACAAGGCCGGCGGCCCCGACAGGCGTGGAACGTCCGCTTACCTCTGGCTGCGCATCTCGTCAGCAGATTCCATTATGTCCGGTCGATCTGCCGACCTTGGCCGCGAGTTCCCGTAAGGTCGCGCGTTGCCCCTCGTTCAAGCTGCCTGTGCAGTGATACCCAAGGAGAACTCCGTTAGCGAGTGGCGCGTCCTGCCAACTGAGAAATGGCAGGATGCTAATCAAGTGTTCGATGACGTCACGGTCTAACATGAGGCCAGAGGCGCTCGGCAGGGGGCGGTTGGCCAGGTTGGTCTGCATGATGTTCCTCTTTCTCTGAGTGTCCGTCAGTGAATCGTGGCCGTGATCGGTGAGGACAAGGGGCCATCTGTCCATGTGTCGGCACATGAGCGGCAAAGCTGTAGCGTGTTTCGGCGGATGGATTGGCCTGCATCCAGGGCCGATGGTTCGCCGTGTGCGCATCGGATGGCAGCTCTCCGCTGTCACCCCGGATCGACTCGTCGGAACGAGCATGAACGACCGTTTCTGGATGATGTCCTCGATTCAGCAACGGGGTTGCCATGATCCAACACGCGATCATGCGGAACTGGGGAGCAGGAGCTGGAATCGTGTTCCGTTGTGGCTACTGCTGCACAGGAGGATGGCATCCATGTCATCCGCAAGCCGCTTCACGATGCTCAGCCCCAGACCACGCGGCTCCGACCCTTTGGTCGATGCCCCAGGGGAGAACAGGTTCGCCATGATCTCTTGTGGGAGCCCGGGTCCGTCATCCTCGACGACCAACTCCGTGTAGCGACGACCACCGACGCTCACCGGGTGTTTCGTCGCAATACGAATGCGTCCCCCGCTCTCTAGAGCCTCGGCAGCATTCTTCAGCAGATTGGTGAGGATTTGCCGAATGGGGTCGGCGGCTTCGATTGTGGGCGGAACGTCTGGGCATAGTTCCACTTCGATGGCGATTCTTCGCGCAGCCCCCATCGACGCCGAGAATAGGTCGCTCACCTGACGCACGACGGCGTTTAGCGATTCGCCGTGCAGCCCCAACTCGCTCGGACGTTCGCTCATGCGCTTCAGGATTCGGCCGACGCGTTCGATCTCTTCCCGGATGATGCCGATTTCCTGCTGCGCATCGTGGCGCTCGCCCAGTTTGATGCGCAGCGTCGCCAGGTAGTTTTGAATGATGCTGAGGGGGTTGCTGGCCTCGTGAACCATTTCGCGGACACGCTGTTCCAGGTCGGCCGCCCCTGCGAGCCGAACCGGCGTCTCGTGTGCGATCGTCGCCCGGGCGATCTGCATCCCCAGAGTCCGGACGAACGCTGCCCTTTTTTCGATTCGTGGGAGCTCTCTTTGGGCAAGCCCTAGAACCAGAACCCCGAAGCTGGCGTCGCCTTTCGCCAATGGCTGACTCCAGAGGACCTCTGCCGAACAGATGCCAAGGATCTGCTGGTCGACGACCGACAGCCTGTCCCGGTCTCGCGAGTGCACTTGAACCGTGTGGCGGTTCATCAGCGCGTCCGTCACGAGACTGCGCCCCGCTTCCAGCCGCAGCACGAACGCGGGCTGTGTCTCCTCCCCGGTCCAGGCACGGAGGTGGGTGGCCTCCTCGTCGACCAGAAACAGCAGCGATTTCTCAACCCCGAGGGTCAGAGAGACCACCTTCTGCACGGTGGAGGGCTTGATCTGCGGCCCAACCTGAGCCAATTCCCCTCGCAGGTGCTCGAGTTGCTCCAGGTCCTGGAGCCTCTGGACGAGGGTGACCCGATCGTCGTCGGTGCAGCCTCCGGCGCTCTCGCCGCGGATGTCCATCTGAAGAGCGGACGCCACCCGGGCGATCTCCTCTCCGACCTGACGGCGCAACTCACGCGTCAGTCCCTCGTTCAGGCCGAATAACAGGTCCGCGGCCTCCAGGGCCGGTTCCGACACCGGATCACTGCTGGCCATCGCGTGCGCCAGGTGGGTCAGCTTCACCAGATGATGAGCGTCGCCAATCTTGCGTGCCGGCTCGAGATGGAAACGGACGGCGTCAATGAGAAACGGGTCCAACTCCCAACCTTCCAGAAGGGCGACACCGGCTGCGAGTTGTGTCGACCGCGGCTTCGAGACTTCGTCCGGATCGGCGTCGCCAAACGCTCCTTCCAGCAGTCGATCGTATTCGGATTCAACGGCGGTGAGCCGGACGAGGCGTCCAGCGTCCGTGAACAACCCGGCAAGGTAGGCGTCTTCCGGGCGCCGGTAACCCGTGAGGACTGCCAGGGCTTTGCCGAGGCTGGCCGTGGTCAGGGCCCTGCGCCAGATCTCGTTGAGGAACTTCTGTCTGCGCGGGCTGAACTGCTCGAACACCTGCTGCATGGCCGCCGTGATTACCAGGGCCTTGACTGCAGACAGCCCGAGCGTCCGGATGGCCTGTTCGACGGATTCGAAACGGCTGGATTCGCCAGAACTCGCGCGCGCGGCCGCGATAACGCGAGTGGTCAGACCAATATCCTGCAGAATGATTCTTCCCAGCGCGCTCGGATCCGCGCTTTCGTCCTGCAGCACATCGAGGATGCGTACGAGCACCCGAGGAAGACTTGGAAGCGCGTCCATGATCCCCCCTGCCTGGGTGGCGATAGACTCCAACTTCCGTGGCCACTGACCAATGCGCGGCCCCTCCACCCACGCATCCGGCGATTAATGCCCAAATCCTTATGATTTGCTTGGGGCGGCGCACCTCAAACGACCGCGCTCATGAGGCCGATGGGCTTCTCGATACAGGTCTACCCGAAACCGCCATGACGACGCCAAAGCGATCGCGGGCTGCGAGCACGGTTGCATGCACGGTTTCGCCATTACGGCAGATCGGGGTGACCTAAGCAATATACACAAGGATCCATATTTCTGGGTTCCGAATTCTTCTGAAGGAGGTGCGCCACGTTCGTGGGGGAGCCACGATAGATTCAGGTCACGTTGCGGCAATTCAGGCCACCCTTCTCACCACCGACATCGAATCGCAAGAAACGGTGAACGTCACGTGACTGAGCGCTTCCGGACACTCACCGATACGAGTCGACTG
>PWRV01000338.1 GCA_003563455.1 Thioalkalivibrio sp. | reverse complement strand
GGATCATCGCCGCACCACGAAGGTGACGCTTACGCTTGGTGGATTTCTTGGTCAGGATGTGGCGGCGGTGCGACTGCGCCCGCTTGAACCCACCCGAACCGGTCTTGGCGAAGCGCTTCGCGGCGCCCCGGTTGGTCTTCAGTTTCGGCATTTTCCTCTCCAGACGGGGATCGTTGCACGGTGGCACGATCATTCATGTAAGGCCGGTAGGTATACCGGGACCCACCGGCCCTTGTAATGCCCCGGCGCTACGCCGGGGCGGTCACTTCTTCTTTCCGGACATCACCATCACCATCTGCCGCCCTTCCATCTTGGGCCGCTGCTCGATCACCGCGATGTCGGCCAGATCCGCCTCGATGCGGTCCAGCAGTTCGCCGCCGAGCTCCTGGTGGCGCATCTCGCGCCCGCGGAAGCGGATGGTCACCTTGCCCTTGTCGCCGGCCTCGAGGAAGCGCTTGAGGTTCCGAAGCTTTACTGCGTAGTCGGCCTCGTCGGTGCCGGGGCGGAATTTAACCTCCTTCACCTGCACCTGCTTCTGGTTCTTCTTCGCGGCCTGCGTCTTCTTGGCCTGTTCGAACTTGAACTTGCCGTAATCCATGATCCGGCAGACCGGGGGATCGGCATTCGGCGAGATCTCCACCAGGTCGAGGCCCTGTTCCATTGCCGTTCGCAACGCCTCTTCGGTCTTCACGATGCCGCGGTTTTCTCCTTCGGCGTCGATCAGGCGGACGGTCGGGCAGATGACCTGTTCGTTCAGTCGAACACTCTTGGCTCCGCTAATAGCGTTATTCTCCAGTCAGTCTTGTTGGGATACTCATTGAGCGCGGCTCGCGATCTCCGCATCGAGGCGGGTGCCCAGGGCATCAAGCCCCATACTTCCCAGGTCCTCGCCGGCGCGAGTACGCACCGCGACGGTTTCCGTGTCCATTTCCCGATCTCCGAGGACGAGCAGATACGGAACCCGCTTGAGCGTGTGCTCGCGAATCTTAAAGCCGATCTTTTCATTTCTCAAGTCGGCTTCGACACGCAGGCCCTTCTGTTGCAAGGATTTCACGACCTGCCGCGCATATTCGTCCTGGCGTTCGGTGATCGTCAGGACCGCGACCTGAACCGGAGCGAGCCAGAGCGGAAACAGACCGGCGTAATGCTCGACCAGGACCCCGAAGAAACGCTCCAGCGAACCGAGCAGCGCACGGTGGATCATGATCGGGCGCTTGCGTTCATTTCCTTCCGACACGTACTCCATGTCGAAGCGCTCGGGCAGGTTGAAGTCGAGCTGCACCGTGGAGCATTGCCATTGCCGGCCGATCGCGTCCCGGATCTTGATGTCGATCTTGGGACCGTAGAAGGCGCCGCCACCTTCGTCCAGGGTGTACTCCAGCTCCTTCTTTTCGATCGCCGAGCGCAGCGCCGCGGTGGCGTGTTCCCAGATCCGGTCAGACCCGACCGCATCTTCAGGTTTTGTCGAAAGATTAATATCAAATTCCTTGAATCCAAAAGCGTTCAGGAGTTCCAAAGTTAACTCCAGAACGCCGATGATCTCGGACTCGATCTGATCCTCACGGCAAAAAATATGGGCGTCGTCCTGGGTGAAACCGCGCACCCGCATCAGTCCGTGCAGAGCGCCCGACATCTCGCGTCGGTAGACGGTGCCCATCTCGCCCCAGCGCAGCGGGAGGTCCCGATAGGACCGCAACCGATCCTTGTAGACCAGCACGTGGAAAGGACAGTTCATCGGCTTGAGCTGGAAGGCCTGGTTTTCGTCCTCCATCGGCTCGTACATCGACTCCGCGTAGAAGTCCGCGTGTCCCGACGTCTTCCACAGCTCCAGGTTGGCGATGTGTGGCGTTACCACGAAGTCGTAACCGGAACGCTCGTGCAGATCGAACCAGAACTGCTCGATCACGCGACGGATCCGCGTCCCCTTCGGATGCCAGAAGACCAGACCGCCGCCGGCGTCGTCCTGGATCGAAAACAGATCCAGCTCCGCGCCGATACGCCGGTGATCGCGGCGCTCCGCCTCGCGCAGCTGTTCGAGGTAGGCCTTCAACTGCTCCTTGTTCGGCCACGCGGTGCCGTAGACGCGCTGCAGCATCTCGTTGTTCGAATCACCCCGCCAGTAGGCTCCCGCGACCTTGGTCAGCTTGAAGGCCCTGAGGCGGCCGGTCGACGGGATGTGCGGCCCGCGGCACAGGTCGACGAAGTCGCCCTGACGGTACAGGGAGATCTCCTGATCCTCCGGAATGCTCTCGATGATCTCCGCCTTGTATTCCTCGCCCATGTTGCGGAAGTACACGGCGGCCTCGTCGCGCTGCATCACCGAACGCTCGACCGGCAGGTCGGCCTTCGCAAGCTCCTTCATCCGCTTTTCAATCTTTTCAAGGTCTTCCGGCGTGAAGGCGCGATCGAACGCGAAGTCGTAATAGAAGCCGTTCTCGATTACCGGACCGATCGTGACCTGGGCATTCGGAAACAGCTCCTTCACCGACTGCGCGAGCAGGTGCGCGGTGGAATGCCGGATGATCTCGACCCCCTCCGGGTCGCGATCGGTCACGATCGCCAGTTCAGCATCATCGTGAATCTCGTGGCGGACATCCACCAACTGCCCGTCGACCTTGCCGGCCAGCGCAGCCTTCGCGAGACCAGGCCCGATGTCGCGGGCAACATCCAGCACGGAGACCGGCGCGTCGTATTCGCGGCGGCTGCCGTCGGGAAGAGAAACGGAGGGCATTGCAAAACTCCTTCGCCGACCTGTACGCGGGGTCGAGCAATCCGGGGAAATCAGGCTCGGAAAGATACCAGACCACCCCGATCGTAACCACCACAAACACAATTGACGGGGTCGATGCCAGCAGCGCCGCAGGAGCGGCTTCCAGCCGTGATACCCACCCAAACGAAGCCAGCCACCCCACCCCCGCATCGCGGCCAGAGTCCGCCCTGCGGGCATCAGCGCGATCGCCTTCTATCCCCGGCGCCAGGCATGAAAGCGCTGCAGCCAGCGCAGTACCCGTTCGGGCTTGTGCGCCTTCTTCCACTCGCCGGCGGCGTACTTGTTGGCCTCGGCCATCGTCGGGTAGATGTGAATGGTGCCGAGGATCCGGTTCAGCCCGAGCCCGGACTTCATCGCCAGCACGAATTCGGCGATCAGATCTCCGGCGTGGTTCCCGGCGATGGTCACGCCGAGGATGCGGTCCTTGCCCGGCGGCGTCAGCACCTTCACCTGCCCCCGCGCCTCGCCGTCGGCGATCGCGCGGTCGAGGTCGTCGATCGCATAGGTCGTGACCTCGTAGTCGATCCCCCTCGCCTTCGCCTCGTCCTCGCTCAGACCGACGCGGGCAATCTCGGGATCGGTGAATGTCGACCAGGGAATCACGGAGTAGTCGACCCGGAAACGCCGGAACATGCCAAACAACGCGTTCACCGACGCAAACCACGCCGTGTGTGCCGC
>PWRV01000028.1 GCA_003563455.1 Thioalkalivibrio sp. | reverse complement strand
GATCGGAGGCGTACTGCGTGGCATCAACGATGGCCCGGAACAGGGCGCCATAGGTATTCGGATTCGTTTCGGCGAACTCCCGCGAGCAGGCGAATGCGCAGCAGGGGTGTCCTTCCCAGATTTCCTTGGTCAGCAGATGAATGAAGCCGATGCGCTCCCACACCGCGCGCTGATTGAAGGGGTCGGGCGCCAGGTAGCCGTCGAGATTCTCGGCCCGCAGGTTGGCGACCATCTCGGGTGGCGGGACCACACGGATCTGGATGTCCTGATCCGGGTCCAGACCGTGCTCGGCCACGTAGTAGCGGAGCAGGAAGTTGTGCATCGAGTATTCGAAGGGCACACCGAAACGGAAGCCCTTCCACTGGCTCGGATCCCGCTTGTCCTTGTGCTTGTTGTGCAGGGTGATCGCCTGCCCGTTGATGTTCTCGACCGCGGGCATAATGAAGGGCTCGGCAGTGGACCCGAGTCCGAGGCTCATCGCGAGGGGCATCGGCGACAGCATGTGGGAAGCGTCGTATTCGCGGTTCAGCGACATGTCGCGGGAGACTGCCCAGCCGGCCGTCTTGATGACGTCGACGTCGAGACCGTAGCGCTCGTAGAAGCCCATCGGGTGGGCCATGATGATCGGCGTAGCGCAGGTGATCGGCACGAAGCCGACCTTCAGCTTGGTCTTTTCCAGTGGGCCCACGCTGTCCTTCACTGCGGCCTTCAGGGCATCGAGCGGGAAGATGCTGCCGAGCGCAGCAGCAAAAGTCGCTCCCCCGATCAGTTTCAGGAACCGGCGTCGGTCCACCTCGCTGTGGTTGAACACGGCGCGTACCACCGCGCTTTCGACCGCGCGATCGATCATCGCCTCCTGATCCATCGCCGGCTCGGTCGGGGTGTGGTAGTGCGCCATCTCAAGGGGCACATCCTCACCATCGATGCGGGTATGGTGATGCAGACAGCCGGGTCCGCAGACATGGCCCTCTGCGCCATGCTCCCGGGCCTCATCGGCGTGGCTGTGCATTAGGTCGCTGTCTGGGTCGAAGGGGTTCTGCAGGCTCTTGGTCGTCATGGTCTGGCTCCGGTGATGGGTTCGCGAACCGGCCATCGGGTTGGCACGGCATGTGCTGCGTTACGGCGAAGCGCTCTGGAATAGACCCACGGGGCACCGTCGGCACCACATTGGGGCGAAATCCAGCTGCAATTCTTTTCCGAGTACGCCATGGCGCCTCGTGTAGTGCGGAAGCACCTGCCATGCCAACCACTGAACGGGATCTGCAAGATCATGAAAATGCGGAAAAACCAGGCCTCGGGCACCAGGCTTTCTACACCACGGGATTTCGTGCTCCACGATCTTTCGTGGCGTGCACCACGAGAGTTCGTGGAGCACGGCAGGGGCCGTGAACCCGCGCGGAGACAGCGAGCGGAGGCCTCCTATCGGGAGCTTTTCGAGCAAGGCGCGGAGGCGATGATGCTGCTGGACCCGTGGGGTGATCGGGTCATGGAGGCCAACATGGCCGCGTCCACGCTGTTTGAGATTCCGCTGGATGAGTTGATTGGCCGAAGGGCAAGCGGATTGCATCCGGGACAACTGGCGGATCTGCAGGTGTTCTCGGAGGAGACCCTGGAACGGGGACATGCCCGCTCGGAGGTGCTGGAGCTTCGGCGCCCCGACGGCTCTAGAAAGGCTCTGGAGTATTCGGCAACACGCGTCGAGATGCGATCCAGGGTGCTGATCTTCGTCATCATCGATGACCTGCAGTCACGGCGGATGCGCTGTGCCCGGCGTGAGGCGGTACACCGCATCCGGCGCGGGGATGCCTGGTGGCGGGATGCCGAGCAGTTCTTCCGCGATCTGGAGCGTGAGAATCGGCTCATCCTCAGCGCAGCCGGGGAAGGTATCTACGGGGTAAACGCCGACGGAGTGACCACCTTCGTAAATCCCGCCGCGGAGCGGGTCCTGGGCTGGACGGCGGCCGAGATGGTTGGAAAGACGATGCACGATCTGGTGCACCACACGCACCACGACGGCAGACACTATCCCGAGGAGGATTGCCCGATCTATGCCGCGTTCCGCGACGGAACGGTGCACCGCGTCGACAGCGAGGTCTTCTGGCGCAAGGACGGCAGGCCTGTGTTCGTGGAATACACCAGCACCCCGATCCGGGATCGGGGGGTTCTGATCGGGGCCGTGGTGGTCTTTCGGGACATCACCCCCCGGCGGGAGGCCGAGGAGCGCCTGCGCGGCGCGCTGGCAGAGGTCAACCAGCTACGCGAACGCCTGGAGATGGAAAACGCGTATCTGCAGGAGGAGATCCGATCCGAATGCGCCTTCGACGGGATCATTGGCACCAGCGCACCGATCCGCAAGGTGATCGAGCAGATCGAACTGGTCGCACCGACGGAAGCCAGCGTGCTCGTCGTTGGCGAGTCCGGTACCGGAAAGGAGTTGATCGCGCATGCGATCCACTCGGCCAGCGCACGGTCGGAACGTCCCCTGATCCGGGTCAATTGCGCCGCGATCCCGCGGGAGCTCTTCGAAAGCGAGTTCTTCGGCCATGTGCGTGGCGCGTTCACCGGGGCAACCCGGGACCGTGTCGGTCGTTTCGAGCTCGCGGACGGGGGCACTCTGTTTCTCGACGAGATCGGAGAGATTCCGCCCGAATTGCAGGGCAAGCTGCTGCGAGTGCTGCAGGATGGCCAGGTCGAACGGGTCGGGGAGGAGCACACCCGCCGCGTCGATGTCCGCGTGATCGCCGCGACAAACCGTGACCTCGAAGAAGACGTCCGGCGAGGGCGTTTCCGTCAGGACCTCTTCTTCCGGCTGAACGTGTTTCCGATCCAGTCGGTACCGCTCCGCGAGCGTCCGGACGACATCGCCCCACTGGCCGCCGAATTCGTGAAGCGGTCCTGCAGACGAGCGAAGAAGACGGGTGTAAGGCTGACCCAGGGTGATCTGCGATCGCTTCTTGCCTACGACTGGCCCGGCAATGTGCGGGAGTTGGAGAACGTCATTGAACGGGCGGTGATCCTCGGGCACGGCGGCCGCCTCAGACTCGAACTGCCGGTTCGAAGAAAGTCCCGCGAGAGCCCTGCGTACCAGCATGACTGCACATCAACGGAGTGTCCCGGCGACGCAATCCTTACCGAATCGCAGCGCCGTCAGCGCGATCGCGAGAATATCCTGGTCGCGCTCGAGGCCTGCAACGGAAAGGTCTTTGGCAAGGGAGGCGCGGCGGAGTTGATGGGCATTCCCCCCACGACGCTCTCGTCGCGCATGAAGGCCCTGGACATCAGCCGGGAGCAGATCCAGGAGGCAAGGCGAGCTGATCTCGCCTGAGGAGCACCCGGGGGTGGAGGGTCGGTCAGGTGGTCTGGCCTTCGGAAGCGATTTGGACTTCAGTCTCCGGTCTTGCGTTCCTGCCGGGCGATGCGCATCTCCATCTCGCGGATCCGGGTGCGGATGTCGGAGAGTTCACGCAGGCTTCGTTCTTCACG
>PWRV01000248.1 GCA_003563455.1 Thioalkalivibrio sp. | reverse complement strand
ATGTTGGTGACCACGCTGATCATCGGTTGCAGGTGCAGGAACGATGCGTCGCTCTCGTCCGCCTCCGCGACCAGGTACTCGCTCTGGCCGAGACTGGAGTGGCTGGCGGTGCTGTTCAGCCGCCCCCCGATCACGAAGGTCGGGTCAAGACCGCCTTCGCCCAGGACGCTGGCGATCAGGCTGGTGGTGGTCGTCTTGCCATGCGTACCGGCCACGGCGATGCCGAAGCGGAAACGCATCAACTCGGCCAGCATCTCGGCACGGCGGACGATCGGGATCGCGCGTGCCCGCGCAGCCGCAACCTCGGGGTTGGCCGGGTCGATCGCGCTGGACACGACCAGCACGTCCGCGTCCGCGACATGGTCGGCGGCATGGCTCTGGCTGATCGGGATCCCCAGCCCCTCGAGACGGCGGGTCACGGCGGACTGCTGCAGGTCGGAGCCGGAGACCTGGTAGCCCAGCTGGTGCAGCACCTCGGCGATGCCGCCCATCCCGGAGCCACCGATGCCGACGCAGTGGATCCGGCGGATCCGGCGCATGGCCTGGCGGGATGCGTTCGGGCCGGTCACCGGGTCTTCCTCCGCGAACGCGCCGGAACCGCCGCGATGCAGGCCTCGGCAAGCCGCTCCGCGGCATCGGTCATGGCCGCGGCACGGGCCCGCTCCGCACGGTCCAGCAGCCCTTCACGGTCGAATGTGGCCAGCAGCTCCCCGAGGCGTCCGGCGTCGAGATCGGGATCCGGGATGGACCAGGCCGCGCCGGCGCTGACCAGCAAGCGCGCGTTGGCGGTCTGGTGATCGTCGACCGCGTGCGGATAGGGAACGAACACGGCCGCGACGCCGGCGGCCGCCACCTCGGAAACGGTGAGTGCACCAGCCCGGCAGATCACCAGGTCGGCCCAGGCATAGGCCGCCGCCATGTCCGCAATGAACGCGGTGATCTCGGCATCCACACCGGCGGCCCGGTAGGCCTCCTGTGCCGTGTCCAGGGTGCGTTCTCCCGCCTGGTGCCTGACCACCGGCCGCGCATCCGGTGCCAGGGTGCCCAGTGCCGCCGGGACCGCCTCGTTCAGTTTCAGTGCGCCGAGGCTGCCACCGAGCACCAGCAGGCGCAGCGGTCCGGCGCGCCCGTTCCAGCGGGCTGCGGGCGGAGGGATCTCCGCGATCTCGCGCCGGATCGGGTTGCCGATGGTCCGGCAACCGACCGACTCGGGAAAGCTGTCCGGAAACGCGGCGAAGACCTGGTCCGCGATGCGGGCGAGCCATCGGTTGGTGAGCCCGGCGACGGCGTTCTGCTCGTGCACCAGCAGCGGTCGCCCAAGGGCCGATGCCATCAGCCCGCCCGGTCCGGAGGCGAAACCGCCGAATCCGACCACCACGTCGGGACGCAGGCGCAGCATCAGTCCCAGCGCCGACCACAGCGAGATGCCCAGCCGCCACGGTGCAAACAGCCGGCTCAGCAGACTCTTGCCGCGCAGCCCGGTGACGGGCAGGGTGAAGAGGTCGAGACCCGCCTCGGGCACCAGGGTCGTCTCCATCCCCCGCGCGCTCCCCAGCCAGGAGACCCGGCAGCCATGGCCGCGCAGCGCCGAGGCCACCGCGAGCCCCGGAAACACGTGGCCGCCGGTCCCGCCCGCCATTACCAGCACGTGGAGTGCTGCCGCAGTCATCGCCCACCCCTCCGGATCCGGGGCACCGGCACCTGTGCCTCCCAGTTCACGCGCAGCAACAGGCCAATGGCCGCGAGCGTCACGATCAGTGAACTGCCCCCGTAACTCAGCAATGGGAGCGTCAGCCCCTTCGTCGGCAGCAGCCCCATGTTCACGGCAAGATTCACGGCCGCCTGCAGCCCGATCCAGATACCGATGCCGAAGGCGACGTGGGAGCCGAATGCATGCCCTCCGCGTTCCGCGAGCACACCGATCCGGAAGGCCCGCCAGACCAGCAGCATGAACAGCGCGATCAGGACCACCACGCCCACAAACCCGAATTCCTCGGCAAAGACCGCAAACAGAAAGTCGTTGTGGGCCTCCGGCAGATAGAAGAGTTTCTGCACGCTGCTTCCGAGGCCTGCGCCCAGCCAGGAACCGGACCCGATCGCGATGAGCGACTGGGTCAGCTGGAAGCCGGACGCGAAGGGGTCCTGCCAGGGATCGAGGAAGGCGGTCAGGCGCGCGACCCGGTAGGGCGTCGCGACCGCGATCACCGCCATCGCGCCGGAAATGGTCGCGCCGAGCGCCAGAAACTGCCAGAGCTTCGCGCCGGCAAGAAACAGCATCCCCATGCCGATCGCCAGCATGATCGCCGCGCCGCCGAAGTCCGGCTGCAGCAGCAGCAACACCGTGCCGAGCCCGAGCACGATCAGCGGACGCACGAAACCGACGAAATGCAGCCGCAGGTTGGAATAGTGGCGCACGATGTAGCCGGAGAGGTAGAGCACCACCATCAGCTTCACCGGCTCCGAGACCTGGAGATTGAAGACGCCCAGGGGAATCCAGCGCGTCGCCCCGTTCACCGTGCGCCCGACCCCGGGTAACAGGACCGCGATCAGCAGCAGCATGATCAGCAAAAGCAGGAGCGGGCCGGCGCTTTCCCAGCGGCGCAGGGGCACGGCCAGGAAGAACAGCGCAGCGCCGAGGCCGAGCACCGCGAACAGCAGCTGGCGATGAAAGAAGTGATAGGGGTTGCCGAAGTTGCGCCCGGCGAGTTCCATCGACGAGGACGCCACCATCACCAGCCCGAGGGCAAGCAACGCAGACACGGCGAGCAGCAGCGGCGCATCCAGCCCCGCCGCCAGGCGCGCGGTGGTGAAGCGCGGGATCGGCAGATCGCGGATCATGATCCCAGTCCCCGCACAGCGACAGCGAAACGCTCGCCGCGCTCCGCATAGCTCGCGAACATGTCCAGGCTTGCGCAGGCGGGAGACAGCAGCACGGTATCGCCGGGCTCCGCCCAGGCGGCTGCGGCCGCCACCGCTTCCTCCATCCCGTCGACGATCCGCACCGGAACCGAGCCGTTGAGGGCCTGCGCGATCACCGGGGCGTCGGCGCCGAGCAGCACCACCCCGCGCGCCTTGCCGACCAGCGCGTCCGCCAGTGGGACGAAATCCTGTCCCTTGCCCTGGCCACCCGCGATCAGGATCAGCGGACCGGCGACGCCGCGGATGGCCGCCAGCGTGGCACCGACGTTGGTACCCTTGGAGTCGTCGACGAATTCCACGCCACCGTGCCGGGCGACCGGCCGGGAGCGGTGCGCCAGCCCGGTGAAGTTCGCCAGCGCGGTCTGCCAGTGCGCAGGATCCTCGAGCCAGGGCCAGCACAGCGCCAGCGCCGCGAGCGCGTTGAGCCAGTTGTGACGACCGTGCAGGGACAGGTCCGCGGTGCGGAACAGGGGCGTGGCGCCACGCGCGAGCCAGGTCTGTCCTCCAACCTCCAGCAGGCCGAAGTCCTCCGGACCCGCCGGCTCATCCAGACCGAAGGTCACCGCATCGCGGCCGGCCGCAAGACCGGCGACGACCGGATCCTGCCGGTTCAGCACGATGCGTTGCGCGCCCTCCAGGATCCGCGCCTTGGCGTCGGCATAGGCCTCCAGGTCCGCATAGCGGTCGAGATGGTCGGCGGAGATGTTCAGGATCGCCGCGCTGGCGGGGGCCAGGCTGTGTGTGGTCTCGAGCTGGAAGCTCGATAGTTCCAGCACGTAGAGTTCCGCATCCCGGTCGAGGAGATCCAGAGCCGGCGTGCCGAAGTTTCCGCCCACCGCGACCCGGCGGCCCGGCGCCTCGAGCAGTGCACCCGACAGCGCGGTGACGGTGCTCTTGCCGTTGGAACCGGTGATGCCGAGCACCGGTTGCCGGACCGCGCGGGCGAAGAGTTCGATGTCCCCCAGGATCTCGGTGCCCGCAGCCGCGGCGCGTTCCAGCGCCGGCAGCGCCACCGGCACCCCGGGCGAGACGATCAGGCGCCGCCAAAGCCCCGGATCCAGTGCCGCGAGCGGACCGGCCCAGCAGGTCTCCGCGCCCGGGATCTCTGCGAGCCGCGCCAGTCCCGCCGGCGCTTCGCGCGTGTCGGTGATCGCGAAGGCCTCGCCCCGGCGCGCCAGATGGCGGGCGACCGACAGGCCCGTCGCACCCAGCCCGACGACCAGCGTGTCCCGTTGCATGATGGTGGCCGCGTCGCTCATCGGATCTTCAGGGTTGCCAGCCCGATCAGCACGAACACCACGGTCAGTATCCAGAAGCGCACGATGACCCGCGGTTCCGGCCAGCCCTTGAGTTCGAAGTGGTGGTGGATGGGCGCCATGCGGAACATGCGACGCCCCGTGAGCCGGTAGGACGCCACCTGCAGCATCACCGAAACGGTCTCGATCACGAAGACGCCGCCCATGATCAGCAACACGATCTCCTGGCGGCTCAGGATCGCGAGCATGCCCAGCGCAGCACCCAGGGCCAGCGCTCCGACGTCCCCCATGAACACCTGCGCGGGATAGGCGTTGAACCAGAGAAATCCCAGTCCCGCGCCGACCAGCGCGCCCGTAAAGACGACCAGTTCGCCAACACCGGGCACCGCGGGGATGCCGAGGTACTCGGCGAACACCGCGTGCCCGGCCGCGTAGGCGAATACGCCGAGCGCGCCGGCCACCAGCACCGCGGGCATGATCGCCAGCCCGTCGAGCCCGTCGGTCAGGTTCACCGCGTTCGATGACCCCACGACCACCAGCCACACGAGCGGTATGAAGAGCCACCAGGCGAGGTGGATCTGCACGTCCTTGAATACCGGCACGAAGAAGGTGGTCTCGACCGGCGATTGCGCGGTCAGCACGATCACCAGTGCGGCCACGAGCGCGAACACCGTCTGCCAGGCGAACTTCACGCGCGCACTCAGCCCCTGGCTGTTTCCGTAGCGCAGCTTCAGGTAGTCGTCCCATGCACCGAGCCCGCCGAAGGCGAGGGTGGTGAGCAGCAGGATCCAGACGAAACGGTTGCTCAGGTCGCTCCAGAGGATCGTGGCGACGGCGACGGCAACCAGGATCAGCGCCCCGCCCATGGTCGGCGTGCCCGCCTTGGACAGGTGGGACTCCGGGCCGTCACTGCGGATCTGCTGCCCGATTTTCTGGATGGTCAGACGCCGGATCATCGCCGGTCCAACCAGCAGCGCGATGATCAGTGCCGTCACCACGCCGAGGATCGCGCGCAGGGTCAGGTACTGGAACACGGTGAACCCGCGGTGGTACTGGGCGAGCCAGTCAGCGAGAGCCAGCAACATCGGTCGCCCCCCCCTTTGCTCCCGCCTCCTCCAGCTCGAACGCGGCAAGCACGTCCTCCATATGCTGACTGCGCGAACCCTTGATCAGCACGGTCACCCCGGACCGGAGGCGTGCGCGCAGTGCCACCGCGAGGTCCGCGTGACTCCCGAACCACTCGCCTTCCGAGCCGAAGGCCTCCACCGCCGCGGGAGTCAGACCGCCCAGCGTGAGCAGCCGGCGCACGCCCAGTTCCCGGGCCTTGCGGCCCATCTCCGCGTGCATTTCCCGGGCTCCGTCGCCCAGCTCGCTCATGTCGCCGAGGACCAGCACCGTCTCTCCCGGCTCCGCGGCGAGCACCTGCAGCGCGGCGACGAGGCTCTCCGGATTCGCGTTGTAGGTGTCGTCCCAGACCCGGGCCCCGGAGGCCTCCGCGAAGACGCGCATGCGCCCCGCGACGGGCTGCCAGTCCTCCAGACCGCGGGCGATGTCGTCGACGGTGCAGCCCACCGCGCTCGCGGCCGCAGCCGCGGCCAGCGCGTTCTGGGCGATGTGTCGACCGGGCGCGGCGAGGGTCAGCTCGCGCCGCGTCCCCTGCACGAACAGCTCGAGCCGGTCCGGGTGCTGCCACCCCCCCTGTACCTCGCCGAGCCCCTGCAGCGAGAAGCCGATGCACCGACGGTGCCGGTTCAGGGACAACCAGTAATCGGCAAAGCGGTCATCCAGATTGATCACGGCCGTGCCGCTGTTCGCGGACAGGCCCTGGTAGATCTCGCCCTTCCCCCGCGCCACGCCCTCGAGGCTGCCGAATCCTTCGAGATGGGCACGGCCGGCGTTGGTGATCATGGCCACATCCGGTCGCGTCCACTGCGTCAGCAGGGCGATCTCGCCGACGTGATTGGCCCCCATCTCGATCACCGCAAACTCGGCGTCCACCGGCATCGCGAGCAGGGTCAGGGGCACCCCGATGTGATTGTTGAGGTTGCCTTCGGTCGCGTGCACCCGACCGATCCGGGACAGGATTCCGCGGAGCATCTCCCGGGTCGTGGTCTTGCCGTTGGATCCGGTCAGCGCCAGCACCCGGGCCCGGCAGCGCGCGCGCCAGAAGCTCGCAAGGCGGGCGAGGGCGGCGAGAGTGTCGTCGACCACGATCCGTGGCCGCGGGTCATCCAGCGCCCGCTCGACCAGCAGGGCCGCCGCCGCGAGTTCCGGACCGATGAAGTCGTGGCCGTCAAACCGCTCGCCACGCAGCGCGACGAACAGGGCCTGCGGTCTGTGCTCGCGGGAATCCCGGCTGACACCGACGATCCGGACGTCGTCCGGCCCGTGCAGCTCGCCGCCGACCACCCGGGCCAGCTCTCCGGTACGGAGCTCGATCATGCGCCGCCACCCCCCGCCGCGAGCCGCCGTGCCGTCTCGCGGTCGCTGAATGGCAGCTCGACCCCGGCCGCGGTCTGCGTCGCCTCGTGTCCCTTTCCCGCGATCAGCACGACGTCACCGGCACAGGACTCGGCCGCCGCCGTTTCGATGGCTGCGGCCCGCGAACCGATTTCGCGCACCGTCGCAGGCCCGACGCAGCCTCCGAGGACCGCCCGCCGAATCGCGGCCGGGTCTTCGTCGCGCGGGTTGTCATCGGTGACGATCACCTCGTCGGCGAGCCGACTGGCGACCTCGCCCATCATCGGGCGCTTGCCGGGATCGCGGTTACCACCGCAGCCGAAGACCACCCGCAGGCGCCCCTCGGTATGGGGCCGCAGCGCCCGCAGCGCGGACTCCAGCGCGAGCGCGGTGTGCGCGTAGTCGACGACCAGGACCGGGCCACCGGGGACCGTGAACCGCTCCATCCGTCCCGGCACGCCCCGCACGCCGTTCAGCGCGCGGATGGCAGGTCCCGGCGGGTGCCCGAGCGCCAGCAGGGTGCCCAGCGCGGCCAGCAGATTCGCCACCTGAAAGGTTCCAAGCAATGGCGCCTGCACCCGCCCGCGTGCGGACCCGACGGCCACATCGAAGGCGAGGCCGTCGCCACTGGCGGTGATCTGCTCTGCCCGGACGTGCCGCTCCGCCGCTCCGGGGGCGGGACCCGTGCCGTAGCTCCAGCAGCTTGCAACCCCTGCCGGATCCCGCCCGATCTCGGCCAGCAGGCGGCGGCCCAGGGCATCGTCGGCGTTGAGCACTGCCGCGCGCAGCCCGGGCATCCGGAACAGCCGCGCCTTCGCCTCGCCGTAGGCCTCCATCGACCCGTGGTAGTCAAGGTGATCGCGGCCCAGATGGGTCAGCACCGCAACCGTGGGGCGCAAGCCCTCCAGCCGCCCCTGGACCAGCGCGTGGGAGGACGCTTCCAGTGCCACCGCGTCATACCCGTCGTGGGCCATTTGCGCGAGGAGCCGGTGCAATTGCAGCACGTCGGGCGTCGTGTGCGCCGTCGGCGCAAGGGTATCCGGAGAGCCGGCGCCCAGCGTTCCGATCACCGCGCAGCGCACGCCCAGCCCGGCGAGCGCGCTGCTGACCTGGTGGCTGACGGAGGTTTTCCCATCCGTGCCGGTGATCGCGATCAGTGGTCTGTGCTCGGGCCAGCCGCCGAAGAGCCGACGCGCCAGTTCGGGCAGTCGCCCGCGCAGGCCGGACACCTGCACGAAT
The DNA here is from genome assembly GCA_003563455.1 of Thioalkalivibrio sp. Lineage (GTDB taxonomy): Bacteria > Pseudomonadota > Gammaproteobacteria > Ectothiorhodospirales > Ectothiorhodospiraceae > Thioalkalivibrio. The sequence continues at coordinate 29,585 of PWRV01000248.1, read as the reverse complement.
CGCGGGTCCCCGGACTGCGAGCCCTCGAAACCCGGCTCCTCGTCCCACAGCACCGCCACCGCGCCCCTCCGGAGCGCATCGGCGGCAAACTCCAGGCCATGCGCCCGCGTGCCGCGCAATGCGACGAAGGCCGAACCGGGCAACAGGTCGCGACTGCTCATTGACAGGCCCCGCACCCGTATCTCCGGCAGGTCGCGGCGCCCGGGCAGCAGGCGCGAGAGCGGCAGCTCGGCGCCGGTCACGACCGCGGCCCCCCCTGCTCCTGCGCCATGCGCAGTTCCTGCACCCCGAGCCGGTCCGGCGGCACGTTGAACAGCCGCAGCGCGCGCTCCACGACGGTCGCGAACACGGGAGCCGCCACCGCACCGCCGTAGTAGACGCCGGCGTCCGGCTCGTCGATCACCACCACCATCACGAAGCGCGGATTCGAGACCGGGGCCATGCCAACAAAGGAGGAGTAGTAGCGATCCGAGGCGTAGCCGCCGGCAATGGCCTTGCGGCTGGTACCGGTCTTGCCGGCGACCCGGTAGCCCGGGATCGCCGCCTGGCGCGCGGTCCCTTCTGAACCGGTCACGTGCTCCATCATTGCCAGGACCTGCCGTGCGGTGTCGCGGCTCATCACGGGCTCGGGAACACGTTCGTCACCGGCCGTCTCCACCAGCCGCAGCGGTATGCGCCGTCCGTCGTTGGCAAAGGCGGTGTAGGCGGCGGCGAGGTGGAGCGGCGTCACCGCGAGCCCGTAGCCATACCCGAGGGTGGCCTGCTCGACGCGGCGCCAGGTCGGGAAGTCCCGCAGCAGCCCACCGGCCTCGCCCGGCAGCCCGGTTTCCAGCTGTCGCCCGAATCCGGCCCGGTGCAGCATGCGCCAGAAGTCGCCCGGAGGCGTCTCCAGCGCGAGCTGCGTGGAACCGACGTTCGAGGACCGTGAAATCAGTGTGGTCAGGTTGATGCGGCCAAAGTCCCGGATGTCGCGCACCGTATGCCGGCCGACCCGCATCGTGCCCGGCGCCGTGTCGAGTTCCGCGTCCGGGCTCACGGTACCGGTCTCCAGCGCCGCGGCGACAGTGAACGGCTTGATCACCGAACCCGGCTCCAGGGTGTCGGTGACGGCGCGGTTCCGGGTCAGTGACAGATCCAGCCGCACCCGGTTGTTCGGGTTGAAACCCGGCTGGTTCACCAGCGCGAGAATGTCGCCACTGAGCGCGTCGATCAGCACCGCCGAACCGCCGCGCGCCTCGTGTGCCTGCACCGCGGCCTTCAGTTCGCGATAGGCGAGATACTGCAGACGCTGGTCGATGGTGAGACGCAGGTCGTGACCATCGCGGGCCGCGCGGATCGCGGCGACGTCCCGGATCTTCTGCCCGTGACTGTCGCGGAGCACCCGTTTCGCACCAGGCGTTCCGGAGAGCCAGCCATCGAATGCCAGTTCCATTCCCTCCTGGCCACGCTCGTCGATGTCGGTGAATCCGACGATGTGTGCCGCGGCCTCGCCGTGCGGATAGTAGCGGCGGAATTCCCGCATCAGCGCGACGCCGGGCACACCCAGCGCGGTGACCTGCCGCGCCTGCTCCGGAGGCAGATGACGCCTGAGGTAGACGAACTCTCGGTCGGCCCGTGTCTCGACTCGGGCCCGGAGCACCGCAGGCTCGAGCTCCAGCACCCGCGCCAGATCGGGCAGCCTTTCCGCCGCACCCAGCAGCTCGCCCGGATGCGCCCAGACGGTCTCCACCGGACCCGAGATCGCCAGGGGCTCGCCGTTGCGGTCGGTAATCATCCCCCGATGCGCCGGCTCCACGATGGTGCGGACCTGACGCGCTTCGCCCTGACCCTGCAGGAATTCCTGCTTGAGCACCTGCAGATCCATCGCCCGGAGCACCAGCATCGCGGTGAACACGAGCAGCGCCGCCACGAGCACCTTCAGGCGCCAGTGGCTGACCTCGCGTTTCAGCGCGCCCATCCGCCGCCTCCGATGTAGATGATCCGCTCCGGTCCGAGACGAACCATGTCGAGGCGCTCCCGAGCGGCGGTCTCGATCCTGGCCTGTGTCGCCCAGGTGGCCTGTTCGAGCTGCAGCTGTGTCCACTCCAGATTCAGCGCGTCGCGCTGCTGCAGCCCCGACTGGTGTTCGATGAAGGCCTGCCGCGCCTCGTGACGCGCAACGACGACGCCGATGGCCGACGCAAAGACGAGCGCCGCAAGCACGGCCTGCAGGATCAGCATCCGGCTCACGGGTTCTTCTCCGCGATCCGCATCACCGCGGAGCGTGCACGCGGGTTGCGCGCGCATTCCCGCGGATCGGGCCGCACCGGCTTGCCCACCACCCGGAGCGGGGGTGTCGTGGCCACCGGCTCCAGCGGCAGACCGCGCGGCAGTCGCGTCCCGGGAGTTTCCGCGCGCCCCTGAAAGGCACGCTTGACCATGCGATCCTCGAGCGAGTGAAAACTGATCACCACCGCCCGCGCCCCCGGCCTGAGGACCCCGGGAATGGTCTGCAGCCAGATCCGCAGTTCCCCGAGTTCGTCATTGGCCAGGATGCGGAGAGCCTGGAAGGTTCGGGTCGCCGGATGCCGGCCGGGCTCGCTGCGCGGCACCGCGCGGCGCACCAGTTCCGCCAGCTGGGCGGTGCGGGTGATCGGGGTACTGCGCCGGGCGGCGACGATCGCGCGGGCGATACGGCGGGAGTAGCGCTCCTCGCCCAGCGTAAAGAGGGTGTCGGCAATCGACGTTTCGTCGGCCCGGTTGAGCCACTCGCTGACCGGGGCACCCGCACCCGGGTCCATGCGCATGTCCAGCGGACCGTCCTTCTGAAAACTGAATCCGCGCGACGACTCGTCGAGCTGCGGCGAGGAGACCCCGAGGTCCAGCAGCCCCCCGTCGACCCCGTCTTCGGGCCAGTGTTGCTGAACCGTCTCAGCCATGCGCGAAAAGCGCTCCCTGGTAAAGGTGAACCGGGGATCGTCCGACAACCGTCGGGCCGCCTCGTGAGCGGCCGGGTCGCGGTCCATTGCCAGCAGTGCACCCTGGGGCCCCAGCCGGGAGAGAATGGCCCGGCTGTGCCCGCCACGGCCGAAGGTGCCATCCACATAGCGGCCGTCGGGCTGCAACGCGAGGCCCTCCAGCACCGCCTCGAGCAGCACCGGGATGTGCGGGTCGCTGTCCATGGGTGTCAGAGCGCGATGGATTCGAGCGCTTCGCTGAGTGCATCATCCGCATCCTCCCCGAACCAGAGTTCGCGGTTGCGGGACCAGGTGTCCTCGTCCCAGATTTCGAACTTGTTCCCCTGCCCGACCAGCACGACCCGCTTCGACAGGCCCGCGAACTCGCGCAGTGGCGGCGGCAACAGCAGACGCCCCTTCCCGTCGAGGTCGCACTCCGTCGCGTGCCCCACCAGCAGACGCTGCAGCTTGCGCACGTGGGAATTGATGTTCGGGCGCGACATCAGGGCCTGTTCGATGCGCTCCCAGTCCGGTGCCGGATACAGAAGCAGGCACCCGTCCCGATCGACGGTGATCACCATGTGGCCGTTGCAGCCCTCTGTGAGGGCGTCACGGTAGCGCGCGGGTACGGCGATGCGACCCTTCGCGTCCACGCTCAGCTGGCTGACCCCTCGGAACATAGCGTGCCTCGACGGGGACCCACTTGTCCCCACGCTCCCCCACTTTCCGACACTATATGGACCGCCAACACCACCCGTCAAGCAAAAAGTACAATGATCGGAAAAAAATAAGCGTTCACCGACAACGACTTACGCCCACGGAACATCGCGAGGGCAAGCGCCGCGAAAGTGCATAAAAAGCGGAGTCTTGGACGGCTAACTTAAGAGTCCACTTGAGCTCCGGGAATGGCCGCGGAAACGGGATGGGTCCCGGTGGGGCGCAAGGTGGGGGGAAGTGGGAGCCGGCCTGTAAGCCGGGTTCTGTCGGGGACCGTCATTCCTCTGGGACGCCTGTCACCAGGCGCCTCGAGCAGCCTACCCGGGTGCGATGCGGGCCACATCATGGCACCCCTATTTGGCCTTGCTCCGGACGGGGTTTGCCCTGCCACGCACTGTTGCCAGGCGCGCGGGGCGCTCTTACCGCACCATTTCACCCTTACCTGTGGACCGAACGCTGCCGGCCCCATCGGCGGTATCTTTTCTGTGGCACTTTCCGTCGGCTTGCGCCGCCCAGGAATTACCTGGCGTCCTGCCCTGCGGAGCCCGGACTTTCCTCCACGCTTGCGCGCAGCGACGATCCGGCCGACTCCCACCTTTCCTTTTACGCGCCGCAGGGCCCGGACGCAACCGGTGGCGGGGCGCCGGTGGCAGGTGCTACGACGCCGTGTCGTCGGAAGCGAGTTCGAGGGCACGGGCGTACAGGCGGTTGCGCGCGACACCGGTGATCGTGGTTGCCAGTTTCACGGCCTGCTTCAGCGGCACCTCGGCAACCAGCGCAGCCAGTACGCGCTCAGCCTCGTCTCCGATACCGGCGTCGCTGCCGGCATTCCGGGAGGGCTGGCCCGGAGCAATCACCAGCACGAACTCGCCCCGGGTCCGGTTCGCGTCCAGGTCAAGCCATGCCGGCAGCATTGACGCCGGGCCGAAGAAGTGCTCCTCGAAGTGCTTGGTCATTTCCCGCGCGAGGAAAATCCCCCGCTCGGGGGCAAGCCCGGCCAGATCGGCCGCGGTATCCCGGACCCGGTGCGCGGACTCGAAGCAGACCACGGTCACGGGGTGGGCGAGCAGCGATCCGAGACGTTCGCGGCGGGCGGCACCGGAGGCGGGCAGGAAGCCCTCGAAGCAGAAGCGGTCGGAGGGCAGACCCGCCACGGAAAGCGCCGCAAGCGCGGCACCGGGACCGGGCACCGGCAGCACCTCCAGACCCGCCTCGCGGCAGGCCCTCACCAGCCGGAACCCGGGGTCGGAAAGCAGGGGTGTGCCAGCGTCCGACACCAGAGCGATGTCCTGACCCTGCCACAGGCGCTCGACGAGGCCCGGCCCCCGGGCCGCTTCGTTGTGCTCGTGCAGGCTCAGCAGGGGCGATGGTATCCCCAGCCGGGACAGCAGGCGGCCGCTGTGGCGTGTATCCTCCGCCGCGATCAGGTCGACATTTGCCAGCACCTGGCGGGCGCGGGGCGCCAGGTCCTCGAGATTGCCGATCGGCGTCGCGACCACCCAGAGTTTCCCCGGTCGCGTTGACAGCGTGTTGCGCTCTTTCAATACTGACTGCCTCTCATCGCTTCAAGAACCCGTCGTGACTCTAACCCACAGCACCCTCTCCGCGCGCGCAGGCCTGACGGCGCGGATCCTGTTGGCCGGGTGCGCTGGCATCCTGCTCGCCGCTTGTGCCGCGCCGCGTCCGGCACCGCCGCCCGAAGCGCCCGATCCCGAGGTGAGGGAGATCAGCCCCGAGGCGCGGGCCGGGAACCTGCTGATCGAGGCCGAGGCCACCCCGGATCCGGCGCTCGCGCGCACCGCGATCGACGCGGTGCTGGGACTGGAAGAACCGGCGGGTGACGCGGTGCTGCGCGCGAACTGGCTGTGGACGCTGTTGCCGGACGACGGCCGCGGCACGCTCGCCGACCGTTACCGTGGCGCGCGTCTTGCGGTCCTGCTCGGGGATTCCGGGCTGGCACTGGAGCGTCTGCCGCCGATCGATGAGTCGCCGGACACCGCACTCTACCGGGACGCGCTGGCACTGCACGCGGAGTTGCTGACGACGCACGGCCCGGCGCTGGAGGCCCTGCTGGCCCGGGTCGAGCTGGACCCTTACCGGATCGACCGGCCGGAGCTGCAGAGCGCGAATCAGCGGGCGATCTGGCGGCTGCTCGCGGCCCTGGATTCGGCGCAGATCCGGCAGCTCGACAGGCTCGAGGATCCCGAACCGATCGCTGGATGGATCGAACTGTTCCGGGCCGTCCGAGGGGCCGGTACCGATCCCGACGCGTTCACCGAGGCGGTCGCCCACTGGGAGCGCGAGCACCCCCGGCACCCGGGCCAGGCCCTGCTGCCGGAACTGCGCGACACATTGCAGCAGGCGATCGAGCCCCCGGCACGGGTTGCGGTGCTGCTGCCGTTGAGCGGGCCCCTGGCGGATCTGGGCAATGCCCTGCTCGAGGGCATCGCTGCCCGGTTCTACCAGTCCCGTGACATGGCCGGTTCCCTGCTGGTCTTCGATACCGCGGGCCAGGAAGATCTTGCGGATGCGGCCTACCGCAATGCCCTGCAGCAGGGAGCGGACCGGGTGATCGGCCCGCTGGTACCGGAGGCGGTAGACAGGGTCGCGACGATCGATTCCGGCGTGCCCACACTGCTGCTGAACCATCCGCCCGGAACATTGGCCGCCCCCTTCTGGGTGCTGTCGCTGTCGCCCGAGGATGACGCCCGCGCGGTGGCGGAGCGCGCGCGCGGACTCGGCAACGACCGGGCGCTGGTACTGGTGCCCGAGGGTTCCTTCGGCGATCGCGTCGCCGGCGCCTTCAGGGACGCCCTCGAACGGCAGTCCGGGCGCGTGACCGCGGAACACCGCTTCGAGGCACGCTCACCGGAGATCAATACCCGCATCGGGACCGCGCTCGGGATCGACGCCAGCGAACAGCGCATCCAGCGAGTACGCCGCCAGACACGACTGGAACTGGAGGCCGACGCCCAGGTTCGGGGTGACATCGACATGATCTTCATCGCCGGACCGGCGGCCGATCTGCGACTCGTCGTACCGCACCTTCACTACCACAGGGCCAGCAGGCTGCCGATACTGGCGACCTCGCATGTATACGAGGGTCGGCCGCAGGCAGACCGGGACCGCGACCTGAGCGGAATCCGTTTCCCCGATGCGCCGTGGCTGCACCCCGCCCTGAACCCCGAACCGGAGCTGCTCGCCGAACTGGCCTCGACGGAAGAGATCGAGACCACCGCATCGCGCCTGCCACGGTTCGCGGCACTGGGGATCGACGCGATGGACGTCGCTTCGGGGCTGCCGCTCTACCTGCGTGCACCCCATCTCGAGGTGAACGGCGTGGCCGGCACCTGGCGGCAGCACCCGCCGACGCGGAACTGGTTGCGGCAACCGGCCTGGCTCGAGTTCCACGATGGGCTGGCGCGACCGGCGCCGATGCAAGTGATCGAGCAGCGGGAGGACTGATGGCCCTGCCCGTCGAACAGGGCCGTGTGGCCGAGGACGGTGCCGAACGGTTCCTGACGCGCCAGGGCCTGCGCGTGATCGATCGCAACTTCCGCCGGCGCTTCGGCGAGATCGACCTGATTGCCCGGGAGGATGACGTGCTCGTCTTCGTCGAGGTGCGCAAGCGCAGCCACAGGGGTTTCGCGGATGGCGCGGAAAGCATCACCCCGCGGAAGCGGCAGCGCCTCCTGCGCACCGCCGAGGCCTACCTGCAGCAGCGGCGCTGGCGCGGACCGGTACGCTTCGACGTGATCGTGCTGGACGCCAGCGATCGGATCGAGTGGCTGCAGGACGCGATCCAGGCGGACTGGTGATGACCCCTCTGCAGCGGGAACTGGAACGTCTGCTACCCCCGCAGGACCGCCTGCTGGACCCGGCCGACTGCTGGGCCTACGGCGCCGACAATTCCCGCCTGCACGCGCCGCCCGACGCGGTGGCCTTTGTCACCGACGAGCGGATGGCGGGGGAACTGGTGCGGCTCTGCCGGAAATTGCGCAGCCCGCTGGTGGTGCGCGGCCGCGGCACCGGCACCACGGGCGCAGTGGTGCCGGTGGCGGGCGGCCTGGTGATCTCGATGGAACGCATGAACCGGATCGTGGAGATCGATCCGGACAACCGCTGGCTGGTCGCGCAGCCCGGCGCCACCAACACCGAGGTGCAGGAGGCTGCGGGCGAGTACGGATTCTTCTGGCCGCCCGACCCCACCAGCAGCGCCTACTGCACCATCGGCGGCAACCTGGCCTGCAATGCGGCCGGGCCACGCGCAGTGAAATACGGCACGCCCCGGGACAACACGCTGGGCCTGGCTGCCGTCGCCGGTACCGGGGACCCGCTGCGCACCGGCGTGTACACGACCAAGGGCGTTGTCGGCTACGACCTGACTCGTCTCCTGATCGGCTCCGAGGGAACCCTTGCCCTGCTGACCGAGGCCACACTGCGGCTGACGCCGCTGCCCGAGACGCGGCAGCTGATGCAGGCCGTATATACCAGCATGACCGCAGCGGCGGCAGCGGTCGCGAGGATCATGGCGCAGCCGGTTACCCCCTGCGCGCTCGAGTTCATGGACGCCGGGGCGATCGGGATGATCCGTGGTTATGCGGACACCGAACTGCCCGAGGAGGCGGGTGCGCTGCTGATGATCGAGGTCGATGGCTCGCAGGCCCAGATCGGGCTCGCGGCGGACGCGGTCCGCCGGGCCGCCGGCGGCAGCGGCTGCCTGGGCATCGAGGTCGCCACCACCACCGGGGATGCCGAACGTCTCTGGCGGACCCGCAAGGCGTTGTCTCCGGCCCTGCGCAATGTCGCTCCAAAGAAGATCAACGAGGACGTGGTCGTCCCGGTATCGAGGATTCCGGCACTGATTGACGGTCTGCAGGACCTGAGCCGCCGGCACGGAATTACGATCGTGAACTTCGGCCACGCCGGCAACGGCAACATCCACGTGAATCTGCTGGTCGACCCGGAGGACCCGGCGCAGATGCGCTCGGCCGAGGCCTGCCTCGACGGGGTCTTTGCGCTGGTGCTGGAGCTGCGGGGCACACTCTCGGGCGAACACGGGATCGGGCTGGTGAAAAAGGCGTTCGTGCGCCGTGAGCTGGACCCGGTGGCGCTGGAACTCATGCGCGGACTGCAGCGTGTCTTCGATCCCGACGGAATCATGAATCCGGGCAAGAGTCTTCCCGATGCCGCGGCTACTTGACGACCTTCAGGCTCGGGCCCTTGCGTTTCCCGGGCTTCGCGGCGGGATCCGCCTCTTCGCGTTCACCGCCGGGGCCCGTCCCTGAACTCTCGCCGGATTCGACCTCACCACCGGGCTCGCTGCCAAACATCATGCCCTGGCCGTTCTCCCGGGCGTAGATCGCAAGCACCGCGCCGACGGGCACACTGACCTGCATCGGCTTTCCGGCGAAGCGGGCGGAAAAGGCGATCCACTCGTTGCCGATCTCCAGCCCCTGCACCGCGGCAGGCCCGATATTCAGCGTGATTTTGCCGTCCTGGACGAATTGAGTGGGGACCACCACCCCGGCCCGGGTGGCGTCGACCAGCAGGTGTGCGGTCAGGCCGTTGTCGCTGATCCAGTCCAGCAGTGCGCGCAGCAGGTAGGGGCGTGACGAGGTCATGCTCATTCCCGCAGTTCCCGCTCCGCATCGGTCAGGCTGAGCTGGAAGGACTCCCTCCCGCAGACGCGATCGGCGTAGAGCTGGATCGACCGCGGCAGGCTGTCGAGCGCGATTCCTGCGGAGGGCAGGCGCCACATGACCGGGGCGATGGCGCTGTCGACGATGCTGAACTCGTCGCTGAGAAAATAGGGCTTCAGGTCGAAGATCTCGGTGGCGTTCAGCAGGCTCTCGCGCAGCATCTTGCGGGCCTTGGCCAATCCCGCGCCACTGGATTGCGCGATCAGATCCATGCCGGCATACCAGTCCCGCTCAACGCGGTAGAGCGCAAGACGCGCGGCCGCCCGCGACACCGGATCGACCGGCATCAGCGGCGGGTGCGGGAAGCGCTCGTCCAGGTATTCGGTGATCACGTGCGTGCCGTACAGCGCGAGATCACGGTCGACCAGCGTCGGGACCTCGTTGTAGGGGTTCAGGTCGGAGAGGTCCTCCGGCATGTCGTCCGGCGCCAGGTTGACCACATCGATGGCGATGTCCTTCTCCGCCAGGATGATCCGTATGCGGTGGCAGCGCACGCAGTCGTGGGCCGAGAAGAGGGTCATCACTGAACGTCGGTTGGCGACAAGCGCCATGGCTTTCTCCCAATGCCGCGAGACACGCGGAGTGGTGCGGAAACTGGGAACCGGGCGGGTCCCGATTGGGAATCACCGCCCGGTCCGGGCCCTAGTGGGCCACGCGGAAAATTCGGTAACAGATCGCTTCGCCAGAAGCGCCGGTGCTGCGTTGGGCAAGTTTGAAACAGGATGGCAATTCCGGCACTTGCCCGCCTTGCTCCGGCACTTCTGCCTGTGCTCCATAGTCACCGAACTTCCCGCATGGCCCACTAGTGTACGTCTTTCCAGTATTCCTTTTTCAACAGGTAGGCGAGTCCCAGGAACACGAACAGAAACGCCAGTACATACATGCCGATCCGCTGCCGTTCGATCTGCATGGGTTCACCGAGGTAGGAGAGGAAGGTCACGAGGTCGCGGATCGCCCGGTCGTACTCCGGACCGCTCATGCTGCCGGCCTCGACCACGCGCAGCCGCGCCTCGCCATTTGTACCGACCTGCTTCTCCTGCCAGCCCTGCAATTCCCACAGCGGATTTGGCATTCCGACATTCTCGTAGACCACATTGTTCACGCCCAGAGGGCGCGCATCGTCGAGATAGAAGCTGCGGAGGAAGGTGTAGAGCCAGTCCTCGCCGCGCACCCGGGCCACGAGCGTGAGATCCGGCGGTTCGACGCCGAAGGCCTCCTCGCCGTACTCGGGGGTCATCGCATTGGTGATCAGCGCGCCCGGCCCGGTGAGTTCACCTTCCTCGTCGGTGGTGAAGATCATCGATTCGATGACCTGATTTTCGGTGAGGCCGAGATCCCGCCCGACGCGGTTGTAGCGCATGTACTGCACCGAATGACAACCAATGCAGTAGTTGAAGTAGAGACGCGCGCCGCGCTGCAGCGCGGCCTGGTCGGTCACGTCCACCGCCACGCGGTCAAGCGGGACCGAAGGGCCGGCTGCCTGCAGGGAAACGGGACCCATCGCCAGCACAGTCAGAGAGAGAATGACGATCAACGGTTTCATCAGGCGGTCACCCTTTCCGGAACGGGACGGTCTCGCCCCAGGCTGCGCGCAAAGAGGGGCACGACCATGGTGACGAACAGGTAGGCGGTCGGGAGCAGCCAGGCGGTCAGCAGCAACTGGGCGTTGGCCGGGTCGAAGCGCGTGTAGTCGTAGAAGGAATAGATCCCGACCAGCAGCACGAAGGACACCAGGGTGAAGACCGCGGACCGCTCCTTGCTGTGAAACCACAGCAGCCAGAAGAACAGGAAGTACATCACCGCGAAACGCAGCGTCAACTCACCGTACAGCGCGGTCACCTGCTGCAACCCCAGGTAGCCGAGGAATACGAAGGTCACGACGAAGACCGCGAGGTTGAGCTTGTGCGCGGAGGAACGGTACCGGATGGACTTGACCGGGTTGCGGTCGATCCAGGGCACGAAGAACAGGATCCCCACCGCGGCGCCCATCGCGACCACGCCGAGGAAGGGATCCGGCACCGCGCGCAGCACCGAGTAGAACGAGGTGAAGTACCAAACCGGCGGAATCAGATCGGGCGTGACCAGCGGATCCGCCGGGATCATGTTCGCGGGTTTCAGGAACAGTCCGCCCATCTCCGGTGCGAAAAAGACCACCGCGAAGAAGGCGATCAGGAAGACGCCGACCCCGACCAGGTCCTTCACCGTGTAGTAGGGGTGGAAACGGATGCCGTCGCGCGGCACGCCGTTTTCGTCCTTGTTCGCCTTGATCTCGACACCATCGGGGTTGTTCGAACCCACTTCGTGCAGCGCGATGATGTGCGCAACGATCAGCAGCAGCAGCACCAGCGGCAGCGCGATCACGTGCAGCGCGAAGAAGCGGGTCAGGGTCGCATCGGAGAGCAGGAAGTCGCCCCGGATCCAGGTGACCAGGTCCGGACCGATGTAGGGGATGGTCGCGAAGAGGTTCACGATCACCTGTGCGCCCCAGTACGACATCTGGCCCCAGGGCAGCAGGTAACCGGCGAAGGCCTCGGCCATCAGCACGATGTAGATCAGAACACCGAAGATCCAGATCAGCTCGCGCGGCTTCTTGTACGACCCGTACAACAGCGCCCGGAACATGTGCAGATAAACGACCACGAAGAAGAACGAAGCGCCGGTCGAGTGCATGTACCGGATCAGCCAGCCCCACTCCACGTCGCGCATGATGTATTCCACCGACGCGAAGGCCAGTTCGGCGTCGGGCTTGAAAAACATCGTGAGGAAAATGCCGGTGACGATCTGGATGACCAGTACCAGCAATGCGAGCGAGCCGAAGTAGTACCAGAAGTTGAAGTTCTTGGGCGCGTGGTATTGCGCGAGGTGTTCGTTCCAGAGCTGCGACAGCGGAAAGCGGGCGTCCACCCACCCCAGCACCCCGCCCTGGATCTTGTCAGCGGTGTTTCCGGCCATTACGCAGTGCCTCCATCCGGATCTTCGCCCACCAGGATCACGTCATCGCTCAGATAGTGATGCGGGGGCACCTCAAGGTTCAGTGCTGCCGGCATGTTGCGGTAGACGCGCCCGGCCATGTCGAATCGAGAACCGTGACATCCGCACAGCCAGCCGCCTGCCCAGTCGGCGCCCATCTCCGCGGCACCGATCTCCGGCCGGTAGGTTGGCGAGCAGCCCAGATGCGTGCACAGGCCGATCAGCACCACGATCTCCGGATCGATCGAGCGGTGAGGATTTCGCGCGTACTCCGGTTGCTGGGCGACCTGCTCGGAATCCGGGTCGCGGAGACGGTCGCGGATCCCGGGGAGCAGATCGAGCATTTCCGGCGTGCGCCGCACCACCCAGACGGGACGGCCCCGCCAGCCGACACTGATGCGCTGGCCCGGCTCGATCTGTGATACGTTGACCTCCACCGGGGCCCCGGCAGCCTGAGCACGCGCGCTCGGTTGCAGTGAGGCCACGAAGGGAGCGGCCAGCGCCACCCCCCCCGCACCGCCGACCACCGAAGTCGCTGCCACCAGGAAGCGGCGGCGACCTCGACTCACGCCTTCGTTTGCCATTGTTGGTCTCTCCAGCTGCTGTATCGCTTTCACTGCACGTTGGCGGCTGCGGGGCGGGGGCCGGGAAATCCGGCAGCGAGTCCTGCGCGCCATCGTGGCGCCCTCTGCGGGGCTGCGTAATCCAATAGAATTCCTTAAAACGCTAATGGGGTCAACCCGAGGCCCGGTGGGGTCAAAGCCCTCGTTCCACGGTTTCTGGCCCGGTCAGTCTGACCCGCCCGCGGATCACCAGTTCGGATCGCTCAGGCCGGGTTGGGTATATCCACGAAACAGTGACCGACCCCGAAGTGTTCGGCGCACCAGGCGCCGAGGGCGCGGGGTCCGTAACGCTCCGTTGCGTGGTGCCCGGCGGCGAAGTAGTGCACGCCGAGCTCGCGCGCCTCGTGGGTGGTCTGCTCCGAGATCTCGCCGCTGATGAAGGCGTCAACCCCATGCCTGGCGGCGGTGGTGAGCATCGACTGCGCCCCTCCGGTGCACCAGGCCAGACGCCGCACCGGGTGCGGACCCCCTTGGACCCAGGTCGGCTGGCGCCCGAGGACCGTGCCGATCCGTGCCGCGAATTGCTCCGCCGGGCAGACTTCCGGGAGTCTTCCGATCAGCCCGATGCCGTCCGGGCGCAACGGCCCCTCCTGCACCAGGCCGAGCTCGAGCCCGAGCTGCGCGTTGTTGCCAAGCTCCGGGTGTGCATCCAGCGGGAGATGGTAGGCGACGAGGTTGATCTCGTGCTGCAGCAAGGCCTGCAGCCGCTGGCGCTTCATCCCCACCACGGGCTGCGGCTCGCCACGCCAGAAATAGCCGTGGTGCACAAGGATCAGGTCGGCCTGCTGCTCGATCGCGGCCCGGATCAGCGCATGAGAGGCAGTGACGCCGCTGACGACATGCCGGATTTCCGGACGCCCCTCCACCTGCAGCCCGTTGGGGCAATAATCCTCGAAGCGCCCCGGTTCCAGCTCCCGGTCGAGTGCGTCGAGAAGGGTGTCACGATCGATTGCGGCCGGCATCGGGACCTCGGGAATCGGAGTGCCGCAATGCCCGGAAACAGCAGGTGTACAGGCACGTGAGACGGATTGACAGTACTATAGGGAACATGGTGAAGCTTTCACGTTTCCTGCTGCAAGCAGCCCTGGCCGGCATCGCGGTCGCACTGGTGATCGCGCTGTTCTTCCCCGGGCTGCTCGACGGCGACCGCGGTACAACCGCTGTCGTGCCACCTCCGGCCGAACCCCGGCAGGCGGTGCAGGGCCCGATCTCCTATGCGCCCGGAGTGGCCCGGGCCGCGCCGGCGGTGGTGAACATCATGACCTCGCGCACGATAGAGGTTCCGCACCCGCTGACCGGCGAACCCGAAGTCGACCGGTTCTTCCGGGATCCGCCCCACGGACTCCGCGACCGCGAACAGGCCAGCCTCGGCTCCGGCGTGATCATGACCCCGAACGGGCACATCCTGACCAACCATCATGTGATCGAGCAGGCCGAGGCCATCGCGGTGGTGCTCGCTAACGGGGATGCCCACCCCGCCGCGATCATCGGCATCGACGCGGAGACCGACCTCGCGGTCCTGCGCATCGCTGCCACGGAGGTCACCGCAGCCAGCGTCGGGCAATCCCGGGACCTCGAGGTCGGCGACGTCGTGCTGGCCATCGGCAACCCGTTCGGGGTGGGCCAGACGGTCACCCAGGGAATCGTCAGCGCCACCGGCCGGACCGAGTTGGGCATCAACCTCTTCGAGGACTTCATCCAGACGGACGCGGCGATCAACCCGGGGAATTCCGGCGGTGCGCTGATCAACGCCCTGGGTGAACTGGTTGGCATCAATACTGCGATCTTCACCCGCTCCGGCGGCTCCCACGGCATCGGCTTCGCGATCCCGGTGGACCTCGCGCGCGACGTGATGAACGAGATCATCGAAACAGGCTATGTGGCGCGCGGCTGGCTGGGCATCGAGGTGCAGGCGATGGACCGCGCCCTGGCCGAATCCTTCGGCCTCGAACGACCCCGCGGTGTCCTGATCGCCGGCATCCTGAACGGCGGACCCGCGGGGCGGGCCGGTCTGCAGCCGGGGGACGTGATCGTCGGGCTGGACGGCCAGCGCGTGGACAATGCTCGCGAGGCGCTCAACGCGATCGCCCGCAAGCGACCCGGCGAGCGTATCGAGATCGAGGCACTGCGGGACGGAGAGACGCTGCAACTAGAGGCCACCGTGGACCAGCGCCCCGTCTGAGCCGCGCAAGCAGGTCAGTCGGCGTCCCGCAGCGCCTCGCCCAGCGCCGCGAGGAAGGCGTCGTTCTCGCCGGGAGTGCCCACGGTGACGCGCAGGTGGTCGGCGAGTACCCCTCCCGCGCGCCCAATGTCCTTGATCAGGATGCCCGCGTCCAGCAGCGAATCGAACACCGCACGCCCCCATCCGTTCGCAACCTCGAACAGGATGAAATTGGCCTCGCTCGGCACCACCCTGCGCACGGCCGGGAGCGACCCCAGCGCCGCGGCGATCCGCGAGCGCTCCTGGCGCAGCAGTTCCGACTGACGCTCCAGCATCCCGCCGTGTTCAAGCGCGAACAGGACCGAGCGTTGCGTCAGCGTGTTCACGTTGTAGGGCAGGCGCAGACGGTCCAGCGCGTCGATCCATTCAGGGGAGGCGGCCAGGTAGCCGAGCCTCAGACCCGCGAGCCCGAGCTTCGACAGTGTGCGCATCACCATCAGGCCCGTTGGCGAACCAGCCCGGGGAAGGAAGCTGTGGCTCGCGAAGGGGGCATAGGCCTCGTCGATCACCGTGACGCCAGGGTTGGCCGCGACCAGTTCCGCGATGACCGCCGGGTCGTACAGCCGGCCGGTCGGGTTGTTCGGAAAGGCCAGGAACAGCAGTGCCGGTCGTTCCCGCTCCAGCACACGCAACAATGCCGGCACGTCCAGGTCGAAGTCGGGCGCGAGCGGCACGCCGACAAAAGGGACCCCGGCGGCGCGCGCGAGCACCTCGTACATCACGAAGGTGGGCACCGGCGACACCACCGGCCGGCCGCTGCCCTGGACGGCGGTGATCAGGATCTGGATCAGTTCGTCGGAACCGTTGCCGAGCAGACACCCGGCCCCCGCCGGCACGCCGTGCGCGGCACGGAGGGCCGCGGTCACGTCTTTTCCGACGGGATCGGGGTAGCGGTTCAGCTCGACCCCCCGCAGGGCCTCGAGCCACGCCGCCTCGAGTTCGCCGGGCCAGGGAAAGGGGTTTTCCATCGCGTCGAGCTTGACCAGCCCGGCGGCATCCGCGACCGCGTAGGCGGAGCGCTCCAGCACCTCGGGTCGCATCAGGTCGGACGGACGGGTCATGCCCGTCTGCCCCTGCTGCTGGCGGCCTGCCTATTCACCGCGCATTTCAGCGGAGCGTGCATGCGCGACCAGGCCTTCGCCGCGCGCGAGCACCGAGGCCGTGCGCCCGAGGTCGGCGGCGCCCGCCGGCGAGCACTGGATGATGCTGGTGCGCTTCTGGAAATCGTAGACGCCCAGCGGCGAGGAGAAACGAGCGGTGCGCGAGGTCGGGAGCACGTGGTTCGGCCCGGCGCAGTAGTCGCCCACGGCCTCGCAGGTGTAACGGCCCATGAAGACCGCACCCGCGTGACGCAGCCCGGCGTCGAGCAGGCTCTGGGGGTCGGACACCGAGAGCTCCAGGTGCTCGGGCGCGATGCGGTTGGCCACCTCGACCGCCTCCTCCATGTCCCGGACCCGGACCAGTGCGCCGCGAGCACCGAGGCTGGCCCGGATGATCTCCGCGCGCGGCATCTCCCCCAGCAACCGGTCCATCGCCTCGGCGACGCGGTCCAGGAAGGCCGCATCCGGAGACAGCAGGATCGACTGCGCCTGCTCGTCGTGTTCGGCCTGCGAGAAGAGGTCCGCCGCGACCCATTCGGGATCGGTCTGCCCGTCGCAGACCACCAGGATCTCCGACGGGCCGGCGATCATGTCGATGCCGACGGTGCCGAAGACCTCGCGCTTGGCCGTCGCGACGAAGATGTTGCCCGGACCGACGATCTTGTCCACCGCCGGCACTGTCTGCGTCCCGTAGGCGAGCGCCGCCACCGCCTGCGCCCCACCGAGAATAAACACGCGGTTCACGCCGGCGATCGCCGCGGCCGCCAGCACCATGTCGTTCAACTCGCCGTCGGGTGCCGGGACCACCATCACCAGCAGCGGCACACCGGCGACCTTCGCCGGAACCGCATTCATCAGCACCGATGAGGGGTAGGCAGCCTTGCCTCCGGGTACGTACAGGCCGACAGACTCGAGCGGCGTGATCCGCTGCCCGAGCAGCGTGCCGTCCGGTTCCTCGATCACCCAGTCCTGCATGCGCTGGTGCTCGGCATAGCGACGGATGCGCACCGCCGCCGTCTCCAGCGCCTCGCGCTGGATGGCCGGGATGCGTTCCAGTGCCTGGTTCAGGCGTTCCGGCGGGACTTCCATCTCGCTGGCACTGCGCAGTGGCAGACGGTCGAAACGCTCCGTATAGCGGAGCAAGGCCGCGTCACCCTCGCTACGCACCGCTTCCAGGATCTCGTCCACGATGGCGCGCACTCCGTGGTCGGCCACCGACTCCCACTCCAGCAGGCGGTCCAGTTCGCTCCAGAAACCCTCGTCCCGGCTGTCGAGGCGCTTGATCTCAGGCATGGCTGCTGACTCCCATCACGATCGGGTGAACGGCCCCGGGGCCGCCCGGAAACGAAAGATCATGCAAATATCCCGCAATTACCTGTCCCCTGCCCGCTCCCGCAGGCGGAAGAGGGAGATACCGTGCGCGCCTTGTGCGGCCCTCGGTTCATCGGCGCTCGCGGCGGCGGCGCGCGGCGGCTGCCAGCACGCCCAGCGCGACCTCGGAGTCGTCCCAGCCCATGCAGGCATCGGTGATGCTCTGCCCGTACACCAGCGGTCTGCCCGCCACGATATCCTGCCGCCCGGCCTGCAGGTGGCTCTCCAGCATCACGCCGACGATGCGCCGGTCCCCGTTGCCGACCTGGTCGGCGACGGTACGCACCACGTCGACCTGCCGTGCCGGGTCCTTGCGGCTGTTGGCATGGCTGCAGTCCACCATCACCGCCTCCGGCAGTCCCGACGCCTGCAGCTGACCGCAGGCCCCCGCGATGTTCTCGGCATCGTAATTGGGCTGCCGTCCGCCGCGCAGAATGATGTGGCAATCCCCGTTGCCGGCGGTGGAGAAGATCGCCGAACGCCCCGCCTTGGTCATCGACAGGAAGTGATGCGGCCTCGACGCAGAGCGGATTGCGTCGATCGCGATCTGCAGACTGCCGTCGGTCGAGTTCTTGAAGCCCCCCGGGCACGACAACCCCGAGGCCAGCTCGCGGTGAACCTGGCTCTCGGTGGTCCGGGCCCCGATGGCGCCCCAGGACACCAGATCGGCGATGTACTGCGGGCTGATCAGGTCGAGAAACTCGGTGGCGGCCGGCATGCCCTGCTCAGCCAGGTCCCGCAGCAGACCGCGGGCCAGGCGCAGCCCGCGGTTGATCTGGAAGCTGCCGTCGAGGTCGGGGTCGTTGATCAGGCCCTTCCAGCCCACGGTGGTGCGCGGCTTCTCGAAATAGACCCGCATCACCACCTCGAGAGCGTCGCCGAACTCCTCACGCAGCGCACCCAGTCGCCCGGCATATTCGAGCGCCGCGTCGACATCGTGGATCGAACAGGGGCCGACGACCACCAGCAGACGGTCGTCTTCGCCATGCAGAATGCGGTGGATCGCGGCGCGGGCGGCGTACACCGTCTCGGCGGCCGTGTCGGTCAGCGGGAGCTCATCGCGCACGGTGTCCGGGGGGGAGACCTCGTCGATGGACTTGATTCGCAGATCGTCGGTGGCGTAGCTCATGGTGAATCCAGTGACCTCGTCAGGCCTGTGTCAGGGCCGGCTGCAGGCCCTCGATCAGTTGTTGAATGCGGGCATGCTGCATCTTCATCGCGGCCTTGTTGACCACCAGCCGGGAACTGATCTGCGCAATCAGTTCCAGCGGCGCGAGGCCGTTGGCCTTCAGGGTGTTGCCGGTATCGACCAGGTCGACGATGTAGTCGGCCAGCCCGACCAGCGGCGCGAGCTCCATCGAGCCGTACAGCTTGATGATCTCGACCTGTCGGCCCTGCGCGGCGAAGTGGCGCTGGGTGACGTTCACGAACTTCGTTGCGATGCGCAGACGTCCGTCCCCGGGCGCGTGCCCGGGACGGCCCGCGAGCATCATGCGGCAGCGGGCGATGCCGAGGTCCAGCGGCTCGTAAAGGCCGCTTGCCCCGTGTTCCATCAGCACGTCCTTGCCGGCGACGCCGACCGCGGCCGCGCCATACTGGACGTAGGTCGGCACGTCAGTGGCCCGTACCACGACAATGCTCACGTCCGGGCGGCTGGTGCCGATGATCAGCCGGCGCGTCTTCGCCGGATCCTCCAGCGGCACGATGCCCGCGCACTCCAGCAGCGGCAGCGTCTCTTCCAGGATGCGCCCCTTCGACAACGCGATCGTCATGCCGTCGGACGCATTCACCGGGCGGGCTCCCTGCGGATCGTCGCGCCGATCTGGCGCAGCTTCTCCTCGATGCATTCGTATCCCCGGTCGATGTGGTAGATGCGATCCACCGCCGTCTCCCCCTCCGCGACCAGGCCGGCCAGGATCAGGCTGGCGGAAGCGCGCAGGTCGGTGGCCATCACCGGCGCCCCGCGCAGGGTCTCGACACCGGCGACGATCGCGGTGTTCCCCTCGATGCGGATGTCCGCACCCATGCGCTGCAGTTCCTGCGCGTGCATGAAGCGATTTTCGAACACCGTCTCGATCACCGACCCGGTACCGGAGCCCACCGCGTTGAGGGTCATCATCTGCGCCTGCATGTCGGTCGGGAAGGCCGGGAACGGCGCGGTACGCAGGTTCACGCACTTCGGTCGGCGCCCGCGCATGTCCACCTCGATCCAGTCGGGACCGGTATCGACGCGGCCGCCGGCCTCGGCCAGCTTCAGCAGCACTGCATCCAGGAGATCGGGCCGCGTGTTCTTCGTACGCACGTGGCCACGGGTCACGGCCGCCGCGACCAGGAAAGTGCCCGACTCGATACGGTCCGGCATCACCTCGTACTCGCAGCCCGACAGCCGTTCCACCCCGGTCACGCGGATGGTGTCCGTCCCCGCTCCCCGGATCTTCGCGCCCATGCGGGACAGGAAGCGGGCCAGATCGACCACTTCGGGTTCCCGCGCCGCGTTCTCGATCAGGGTCTCCCCATCGGCCAGCGTCGCCGCCATCAGCAGGTTTTCGGTGCCGGTCACCGTCACCTGGTCAAAGACGATCCGCGCGCCCTTCAGGCGGTCTGCGCGGGCGTGGATGTACCCGGCCTCCACCTCGATATCCGCGCCCATCGCCTCGAGGCCCTTCAGGTGCAGATTCACCGGACGGCTGCCGATCGCGCAGCCGCCCGGCAGCGATACCTCCGCCTCGCCGAAGCGCGCCAGCAACGGCCCCAGCACCAGGATCGATGCGCGCATGGTCTTGACCAGTTCGTACGGGGCGACGCACTCGGTCAGGGTCGTCGGATCGACCTCGATACGCATGCGCTCGTCCACGGTGAGCGTCACGCCCATCCGGCCGAGCAGCTCCATGGTCGTGGTGACGTCCTGCAGGTGTGGCACGTTCGCGACGACCACCGGACCGTCGGCGAGCAGGGTCCCCGCCAGAATCGGCAGCACCGCGTTCTTCGCGCCGGATATGCGGACCTGCCCCTCCAGCGGGCGGCCACCGCTCACGATCAGTTTGTCCATCTGAGACTCGGAAGGGCCCCGGCGGTTACCGCGGCGCTCGAAAACCGGCGATCATAACCGAAAGCGCCCACCGCAGACCATCGAAGCGCTGACTCAACGGCGTTTCCCCGCAGCACGGCGAAGTGCCGCCCGAACCGACCACCACCGGGAGATGCTGCCAGAAAAACGGCAGATCGTCCGTGCAGGGAAGCATGCGCCGGGAAAGCCCGGGGCCCGGCTCGGGTCAGTCGCGGGTCGCCACGCCGAATACCGGCTCCAGCGCGTAAAGCTCCAGGAGCGGCTGCAGATCCTCGGGAATCGCGGCAAACCCGAGGCTCGCGCCCGAGCCCTCACGCTGGCGCCAGAACTCGACGAGCATCGCCGCACCGGCACTGTCGATCCGTGTGACGCCGGAGAGGTCGAGGGTGCCCGGCTCCGGCAGTTCGGAGAGCAGCCCGCGACCGCGCGCCATCAGCGTCTTCACGCTATTCAGGGTGACCGGACCGGACAGCCGCAGCACGTCCCCGTCGAGCACCAGCGAGGGCTCAGCCACGACCCCCCTCACCTTCCGGGACGGCCTCCTCGATCAGCGAACGGTCGCCTTCCTCGAGGCGGGCGATCAGCGCATCCAGACCGTGGCGGCCGATTTCGGTGTTGAAGGTCGAGCGGAAATTGCCCACGAAGCTCAGGCCCTCCGCTTCCACGTCGAAGACCTTCCACTCGCCGTCGACCGGACGCAGCCGGTAGTTGACGATGATATTGGGCTGCCCCCTTCCCATCTCGATCTCGGTGGAGACCACCGCCATCCGGTCGTCCTGCCGGGAGCGTCGCGGAACGACCACGACGCGCCGGTCCAGATAATCGGCCAGGCGCACGCCGTAGGCGTTGAGCAGGGTATCGCGGAAGGCCTCGGTGAAACGCTGGCGCTGTTCGGGCGTGGCGTCACGCCAGTGGCGGGCCAGGATCAGCCGGGCCATTCCGTCGATGTCGACCAGCGGCAGGACCTCTTCCTCGATGACCTCGAGGACGAAATCGGGGTCATCCTGCGCCCTGGCCTCGTCGGCGCGAAGCGTCTCCAGTACGCGGTTGATCGCGCCCTCGACGAGTTCCACCGGTTCGGCGGCGTGCAGCGGCCCCGCCGCCAGCACCAGTGCGCACAGGAGCAGCAGGCTTCCCAGCGCGGTGTGCAGTCTTTTTCTCATTGCCATTCAGCCTCCGTTGTCCGCATACGACCGCGGTTCGCTCCGGACCGTTCAATCACTCGAGAAGTTGGTGAGCACCCGGCCGATCATGTTCTCCAGCACCAGTGCCGATTGCGTGAGAAGGATCTCGTCACCGTCACTCAGCACCTCGAAGTCCCCGCCGGGCTCCAGCCCGACGTACTGCTCGCCGAGCAGGCCGGCGGTAAAGATGCTGGCCTGGGAGTCTGCGGGGAGATGATCCTGCCCGGACCGGATCGCCAGGACCACCCGGGCCTGAAAGCGCTCCGGATCATAGGCGATGTCGGACACGCGGCCGATGCGAACGCCCGACACCGTGACCGGGGCGCGCACCTTCAGGCCGCCGATGTGATCGAAGTAGGCGATCACCTCGTAGGTATCACCATCCCGGTACTCGACGATGTTGCTGACCTGGATTGCCAGGTAGAACAGCGCCGCGATGCCCAGCAGCACGAACAGGCCCACCGACATTTCCAGATAGCGCAGCTTCATTGCGTTTCCTCCGATGACATGGCCGCGTCGCGGCGACCGGTCAGGTGAACATCAGTCCGGTCAGGACGAAGTCAAGTCCGAGCACCGCCAGCGCCGAGATCACCACCGTCTGTGTGGTGGCCCGAGAGATCCCCTCGGAGGTCGGCTCGGCGTCGAAGCCCTGAAAGATCGCGATCCAGGTGACCACGAAGCCGAACACGATGCTCTTGATAACGCCGGAGAGCACGTCCTCGCGCCAGTCCGTCACCGCCTGCATCTGCGAAAAGTAGGATCCGGCGTCGACACCGAGCAATCCGACCCCGACGATATAGCCACCCATCACGCCCACCGCGCTGAACATCGCCGCCAGCAATGGCAGCGAAAGGAACCCGGCAAAGAAGCGCGGCGCGAACACCCGGCGGTAGGGGTCCACCGCCATCATCTCCATCGCCGAGAGCTGCTCGGTGGTCTTCATCAGGCCGATCTCGGCGGTCAGCGCGGAACCCGCCCGGCCCGCGAACAGAAGCGCGGTGACGACCGGACCCAGTTCACGCACGAGTGACAGGGCGACGGCACCGCCGAGGGCCTCGGTCGCGCCGAAATTGACCAGCGTGATGTAGCCCTGATACCCGAGCACCATACCGACGAAGAGGCCCGAGACCACGATGATCAGCAGCGAACGCACACCGACGGAGTAGATCTCGATCAGCGTCAGCCGAAACCTGCGCACCACGGCATCCTGCGCACTCAGGACCCGGAACAGGAAGATCGACGCGCGGCCCAGCAAGGCAAGCCAGTGCAGTCCGGAACGCCCCAGACGCGCGAGGAAGTCAGCCATTTCCGGACTCGCGGTCGCGCATCAGATCGTCGCGGTAGCTGTCGCCCGGATAGTGAAAGGGCACCGGTCCGTCCGGGCGGCCTTCGAGGAACTGTTTGCTCCACTCCGAGGCCCCCGCGCGTACCTGCTCCACCGTGCCGGCGTCCATCACGCGTCCCTCGGCGATCAGCACGACGTGATACGAGATGTCCAGCGCCTCGACCACGTCATGGGTCACCAGCACGCTGGTCAGACCCAGGGTGCTGTTGGTGCGCTGAATCAGGGTGACGATCTGGCCCATCGTGATCGGGTCCAGACCGGCAAAGGGTTCGTCGTAGAGGATCATGTCGGGGTCCAGCGCGATGGCCCGGGCCAGCGCGACCCGCCGCGCCATGCCTCCCGAGAGTTCGGCGGGGCTCAGGTCACGCGCCGCGCGCAGCCCCACCGCCTCGAGCTTCATCAGCACCAGGTTGCGGATCAGTTCCTCCGGCAGATCGGTGTGCTCGCGCAGCGGGAAAGCGACGTTCTCGAAGACGTTCATGTCGGTCAGCAGCGCGCCGGTCTGAAACAGCATGCCCATGCGTTTGCGCAGCGCATACAGCCGTCGGGTCGACAGGCGCGCCACTTCTTCGCCGTCCACCCAGATGCGGCCGCTGTCCGGACGCAGCTGCCCTCCGATCAGCCGGAGCAACGTTGTCTTGCCGGTACCGCTGGGACCCATCACGGTGGTCACACGCCCGCGCGGCACCGTCAGCGACAGACCGTCGAAGACCACCTTGCGGCCGCGCCGGAACACGAGGTCCTCGACGACGACGTGCGGCGTATCGGCAACCCGATCGTCGTTCACCTTGCTAACGCTCCCCGAAAATCCAGCCGCTAAGTCTGCGAGCGGCCCGGGCCGCCGTCAACCTGGAGCCCGCCCACCTGCCTCCGGGAGGACTACCCGGTCGAAGCGGGCGGCCTTCTCAAGCGCTTTTCCCGCCTGACTCGCATGGCTCCGGGCCACCCCGAAGGACGACAAGTTCAGCCACGGATACCCACGGATCAACACGGATAGGGCCTCATTCAATAAACAGCCGGGTTCATCCGTGTCCATTCGTGGCTATATTTTCACGTCAGACCACCGAGCCGAATAATCGTCTGCGCCTGCTCGAGTTCCCGCGGACCGCTGCGCAGAAAAGCCAGGGTGTCCTGACCGGAGGTCGCGGCTTTGTGGAGCGACTCGAGCAGGGCCCGCCACTGCCGCACATCGAGTCCGCTCTCGGGTTCCAGCACCAGCACCGTCTCACGCCCGTTGGTCCAGGCCCGCGCGGAGCGCACCCCGGCGACGACCGGGTCGTCCGCGCGCCGAAAGACCTGCGCCGGTTCCAGTTCCCGTGGGGTTTCGACCTCCGGATCCGGGAACAGGAAGCCGCCGAGGCGTGCCCCGAGGCGATCGGCAAGACGCGAACAGTCGGCGGCGGCGCCAGCCGGAACCTCCAGATACAGACGCAGCTCCGCCGGCACCTCGTCCAGGGACTGATCATCGTCAGCCCAGCGCGACCAGTCGGCGGCCGGGGACAAAAGCTCGGGCCAGAAGTGGGCGTAATACGCGAGCATCCAGTCGTCGGGCAGGTCCTGGGGGTAAAAGGACCGCCATTCGGGGCTGTCCCCGTCAGCGACTGCGGCCACCCGCAATCCTCCACGGTCCGCTTTCGCTGCCATCACGGGGTCTCCCTGCGTTGCCTTCGACGGATGCTAGCGATTCGAGCCGGCGGCGGAAAGCCTGCGGCGGCCGGGTCGCTGGAAAACGGGCTGCCGATACGGGATTATCTGCCAATCACCGGCCCGGACACCGCCTGATGGACGTTCCCCGCACAACCCTCGACCCCGACAACACCCGCAATCTCGCGCTGGCAGTGATCGCGACCGAAGCGGCCGCGGTGGGTGCGCTCGCGGACCGGATCGACGACCGATTCTTCCGCGCCTGCGAACACATCCTTGACTGCAGCGGCCGTGTGGTCGTCACCGGCATGGGCAAGTCCGGGCACGTCGGCGGGAAATTCGCGGCGACGCTGGCGTCGACGGGCACGCCGGCGTTCTTCGTGCATCCCGGTGAGGCGAGCCACGGCGACCTCGGGATGATCACCCGCGACGACACGGTGATCGCGCTATCCAACTCCGGCGAGACGGACGAACTGCTGACCATCCTCCCGATCATCCGCCGCCTCGGTGTACCGCTGATCGCGCTGACCGGCAACCCGGACTCGCGTCTGGCCCTCGAGGCCACGGTCCATCTGGACGTCAGCGTCGCCCGGGAAGCCTGTCCGCTCGGCCTGGCCCCCACCTCGAGCACCACGGCGGCGCTGGTGATGGGTGATGCGCTGGCCGTCGCTGTGCTCGACGCTCGGGGATTCACCGCGAACGATTTCGCGCGTTCGCACCCGGGCGGACGGCTGGGGCGCCGCCTGCTGATTCATGTCGGGGACATCATGCGCACCGGGGACGCGATGCCCTGCATCCGTGCCGACGCCCTGCTCCGCGATGCGCTGCTCGAGATCTCGCGCAAGGGACTGGGCATGGTGGTCGTTTGCGACGACTCGGGCGGGGTCGAGGGCGTCTTCACTGATGGCGACCTGCGGCGCACGCTCGACCGCGGCCTCGACCTGCACCGCCTGACCATCGGCGAGGCGATGACCCGGGACGGCTTCACCGCGCGGCCGGACTGGCTCGCGGTGGAGGCCCTGGAATTGATGGAGAGCCGCCGCATCAACGCGCTGCCGGTGGTGGACGGCGACTTCCGCCTCGTCGGCGCACTGAACATGCACGACCTGCTTCGCGCCGGGGTGGCCTGATGCCGCTGGAACCGGGAACACTGCTGCAACGGCAACGCGAGGTCCGTCTGCTGATCCTCGACGTGGACGGCGTACTGACCGATGGCAGCCTGTTCCTCGGAGACGGCGGAGAACAGTACAAGGCTTTCCACAGCCGCGACGGCCATGGCATGCGCATGGCCCAGCAGGGGGGGCTGGAACTGGCTGTGCTCACGGGCCGCAACTCCGAGGTGGTCCTGCACCGCATGCGCGATCTCGGGGTGCGGCATCTGCTGCAGGGGCGCCGGGACAAGGGGGAGGCGCTCGCGGAACTCCTCGCGCAGACCGGCTTCGCCCCGGAACAGAGCGCCTTTGTCGGGGACGACGTCGTCGATCTGCCGGCGATGCGCCGTGTCGGCCTGGGTATCGCGGTGGCCGACGCGCATCCGCTGGTACTGGAACATGCCGACTGGCACACCCGTGAGCGGGGCGGGCGCGGTGCCGTCCGCGAGGTCTGCGAAACCCTGCTTGCGGCGCAGGGCCGCCTGGAGGCCATCCTTCATGCCTATCTCGACGCGTGACAGCGCCCGCCCGCCTGACCCGGGAGCCAGGGCACCCGGATGGCTGGGCCGCTCCGCCCTGATCGTCGCGGTCGCAGCGGCCCTGCTGCCGGCGCAGCTCACGGCACTGGAATCCGGCGCCGAGTTCGACATCCTCGGTTTCACGCTGCGCGTCACCGATGCCGAGGGCGAAATCACGCATGTGCTGCGCGGGGCACGCATGCAGCAGTTCCACGCCCTCGGGGTCCAGCACGCGGAGGAACCGAGGCTGGAACTCCTGACCGAGGGCCGCGTCGACTGGATCTGGACCGCGCCGGCGGCGGTACACTACCCGGCCGAAGAGCGACTGGAAACGATCGGGCTGACCGAGGGCTTACAGTTGCCCGGGCCGCTGAACCCGCGGACCGAGATCGAAACGGCGGACGTGACCATCCTGACCGGACCCCGCGAGGTGATGACCGACGCCCGGGCAACCGTGATACGCCCCGGGCTGTTCATGACCGGCATCGGCATGCATGCCGATGTACAGGCAGACATCATCGAACTCCGGAACGAGGTCGAGACCGTCTATGCTCCGGAGGAGACAGGGGAAGATCCGCAATGACACAACGCACACGGCCGCCACGCATCACTGCCGGATTGATCCGGGGCCTGGTCTCCGGCCTCGCGCTGACCTGCCTGCCCCTGGTTCTGGCGGCCCAGACGCCGGCGCTCCCGGTGCAGATCACCGCCGACACCGCCGAAATGGACGAACG
Organism: Thioalkalivibrio sp.; assembly: GCA_003563455.1. Classification (GTDB taxonomy): domain Bacteria; phylum Pseudomonadota; class Gammaproteobacteria; order Ectothiorhodospirales; family Ectothiorhodospiraceae; genus Thioalkalivibrio. The sequence continues at coordinate 2,302 of PWRV01000248.1, read as the reverse complement.
GCGGGGGATCGGCACCTACACCGGGGATGTCGTGGTCACACGCGGCGACATGACGCTTTGGGCGGACCGGATCGTGATCCACGCACCCGAACGACGCCCGACCCGAATGGAGGCCGAGGGCAACCCGGTTCGTGCCGAGGCGCCCGACCCGGACAATCAGCCGCGCGTCGCGACCGCGCTCGAGATGGAGTACGACCTCCAGGACGAGATCCTGCTGCTGCGGCGGGAGGCGCGGGTTCAGACGGCCACCGAGGATGCCCGGGGCGAGCGGATCCGGTACGACCTCGCACAGGACATCATTCGCATCGAGGGCACCCCGGAAGAGCGCGTCCGGATCACCATCCAGCCGGGATCTGAATGACGGCTGCCCCGGATTCCGGCGGCGCGGCCCCCCGGGTCACGCCCTCCGATGACCGCCTCGCGGGTACCGGACTCACCAAGCGCTACGGCAAGCGCACGGTGCTCGACGGAGCCGATGTCGATGTCGCCCGCGGCGAGGTGGTCGGTCTGCTGGGCCCGAACGGGGCCGGAAAAACCACCTGCTTCTATATCCTGGTCGGACTGATACAACCCGATGCAGGCCGCATCACGCTCGGCGGCCGGGACCTGACGCGCGCGCCGGTCCACCTGCGCGCACGACTGGGTGTCGGCTACCTGCCCCAGGAAGCGTCGATCTTCCGGCGTCTGACAGTCTGGCAGAACCTGCAGGCCGTGCTCGAGCTCCGTCGGGACCTCGATGCGACCGGACGCCGCGAGACGGGCGACGCGCTGATCGAGGAATTTCAGCTGGACACGGTGCGCGAGAGCACCGGAATCGCGCTGTCCGGTGGCGAAAGACGGCGTGCCGAAATCGCGCGCGCACTGGCCGGCAACCCGCAGTTCATCTGTCTCGACGAGCCGTTTGCCGGCGTCGATCCGCTCTCGGTTGTCGAAATTCAGGAGGTCATCGCTCACCTGAAACAGCGGGGTATCGGGGTGCTGATCTCGGACCACAACGTGCGCGAGACGCTGAGCATCTGTGACCGGGCCTACATTCTCAGCGAGGGGCGACTGCTCAGCGAGGGCACACCGGCGGAGCTGCTCGCGGACCCACGCGTGCGGACGGTGTACCTTGGCGAGCACTTCCGCCTCTGATTCCGGCGGCCGCCACCAGGGCATGAGACGGTGGACGCTACCGCCCCGTACGGCCACTTGCCGGCACGATGCACCAAAAGGCTGCAAAAAACCGGGCACAGGCAGTAACATGAAGCCATGAAGAACCATTCCGCGCCAAGATCCGCCGCATGCTGAAGTCTTCGCTCAACCTGCAGCTGGGTCAGCACCTGACCATGACACCGCAGCTGCAGCAGGCCATCCGGCTCCTGCAGTTGTCGACGATCGAACTGCAGCTGGAGGTCCAGCAGGCTCTCGAAAGCAATCCGATGCTCGAGCTCGCCGAGGAGACACCTGCGGAAGAACCGTCCGGCGAGACGGCCGATGCCCAGCAGGAAACGGAATCCGCCGGCGACGGCCCGGAGACGGAGGCGGCTTCCGAGGACTGGGGTGACGAGTTCTACTCGACGGGTGCGGGCTCGCAGGGCGCCGGGGTCGATGACCGCGATCCCTTCGAGAACCAGGCGGGCAGCGAGGGCGGGCTGCACGAGCACCTGCTGTGGCAGCTGCACCTCGGCCCGCTGAACGAACGGGACCGCCGCATCGGTGCGGCACTGATCGACAGCATCAACGCCGACGGCTATCTCGAGACCGAACTCGAGACCCTCCAGGAAATCCTGGGAGGCGAAGACACCGTCGGGCTCGACGAGATGGAGGCGGTCCTGCACTGGATCCAGCAGTGCGACCCGGTCGGGGTCGGTGCCCGCGATCTCCGCGAGTGCCTGCTGATGCAGCTGCGCGTGCTGCCCGAGGAGACGCCGCTCCGCGAGACCGCCCTGCGGGTGATCGATTCCGGCATGGAGAGTCTCGGGCGGCACGACTTCCGCGCCCTGCAGCGGGAGCTCGGGCTCGACGAGACGACGCTCGCCGGTGCGATGGAGCTGATCCGCACGCTGAATCCCCGGCCCGGCAGCCAGATCAGCGACCAGGCACCGGAATACGTGACCCCGGATGTCTACGTGCGCCGGGACCGGAAGGACTGGCGGGTGGACCTGAACCCGGAGATCGCCCCGCGCATCCGGATCAACAGCCTCTACGCCGGCATGGTGCGCCGGGTCAGTGATGCGCGCGACAGCGCCTTCATGCGCAACCAGTTGCAGGAGGCACGCTGGTTCCTGAAGAGCCTGCACAGTCGCAACGAGACCCTGCT
>PWRV01000122.1 GCA_003563455.1 Thioalkalivibrio sp. | reverse complement strand
TGGTGGTGCTGGAGGTGAAGGGATACGCCGGAGCGGGCCAGGCCGCTCGTGACCAAGTCGCGGGCTACGCACGGGATCTGTGCGCGTACCACAGCGCTTGTGCAGATCGTCCCGTTGTGCCTGTGGTCGTTCCGTCTGACGGGCCGGCCCAGGCGCAGCAAAAGGATGGCGTTTCGATCATCGGTCCGCACGGAGTGGCCCAGTTCCTTCTGGACCATGCCAGCAGGGAGCAGGGCCCGCCCATTCGGCCGGAAGACTTCCTGAACCAAGACGCCTACGCGCCACTACCCACCATCGTCCAAGCCGCACGTTCGATCTACGAACAGCGCCCGCTACCCTTCATCAAGCGAGCGCGGGCGAACACGGATCCCGCGCTTCAGGCGATCACCGACATCGCGCATGAGGCGGCCCGAACCAATACACGCCACCTCGTGCTGCTGAGTGGTATCCCGGGTTCGGGCAAGACCTTGGTCGGCTTGCAATTGGTGCACGCCGGCTGGCTGGACGATCTGGCGGTGGAGCGTGGAGCACGCAAGCGTTCCCCAGCCGTTTACTTGTCGGGGAACGGCCCGCTGGTTGCCGTGCTGCAGGATGCCCTGAAAGGCGGGGCCGTACCGGGAAGCGTGTTCGTCCAGGACATCAAGAAGTATGTTTCCTATTACGCCCAAGGCCGCGGGCGTACGCCGCCCGAGCACCTGATCGTGTTCGACGAGGCCCAGCGCGCGCATGATGCGGAGCGTGTGGCCCAGGTGCATAAACAGCCACAGGGCGCATCGGAGCCCGAGCATCTTCTGGAGTTCTGCTCGCGCATTCCCGAGTGGTGCGTTCTGGTGGCTCTGGTCGGTGACGGCCAAGCCATCCACGTCGGTGAGGAAGTCGGCGTCGAGCTCTGGCGGGAGGCGATTGCCAGGCGGTCGTCTTCCGAGTGCTGGAATGTGCACGCTGCGCCCCAGGTAGCTCCGTCTTTCGAGGGTTATCCCGTGCCAACACACTGGCACGACATGCTAAATCTGGATACCGAGATTCGGTTTCACCTCACGCCGAAGGTGCATGCCTTCGTGGAGGCGGTGCTCGAGGGAACCGCCTCAGAAACCGCCCGTGAGATCGCCGATGAACTGTACGAGGGTGGTCACCGCTTCCTGGTCACGCGTTCCCTCGACGAAGCCAAGGCCTACCTGCGCGAGCGTTACGCGGACGCACCCGAGGCGCGCTTCGGAGTGCTCGCGTCATCCAAGGACAAGCTGCTGCTCAATTTCGGTGTCGATAACTCGTTCCAGACGACCAAGCGCCTCCGATTCGGCCCGTGGTACAACGGGTCTCCCGATGATCCGCTTTCGTGTTGCCAGCTCGATATGGTGGCAACCGAGTTTTCGTCCCAAGGGCTAGAGCTGGATGCGGCGTTGCTTGCGTGGGGCTCGGACCTTATCCGCGAAAACAGCACGTGGTCGATCCGGATGTCGCGTGGTACTCGCGGGACGCTCCGCGATCCTCAACAGCTGCGAAAGAACGTGTACCGGGTACTCTTGACCCGGGGCCGAGATGGGACGGTGGTCTATGTGCCGGCATCGCCACAGCTCGACGAGACCTGGCGCTATCTGTTGGCCTGCGGGGTTCGGCCACTCACGGATTAGAAACCGATTGAGGTAAACAGCGGCGGAGCCAAGCGCCCAATTGAATCTTTCGCGCCCCGCCGCACGGTGGACAGCGCCGGGGCGAATATGGGCAAAGCAAGGGGAGTAGGCGGTTGAATACGGAGAATCATTCGGAAACCGCGGCGTGGATCTGGTCGGTAGCGGATCTGCTGCGGGGGGACTTCAAGCAGTCGCAGTACGGGCGGGTGATCCTGCCGTTCACGCTGCTGCGGCGGCTGGAGTGCGTGCTGGAGCCAACCAAGGACCGAGTGCTGGCGGCGGCCCGGGAACACGAGCAGAAGCCGGATGCCGTACGCGAGAAGCTGTTGCTGCGTGCGGCGGACCAGCCGTTTTTCAACGCATCCCCGCTATCGCTCGCGAGCCTGTCGGATACGCAGGCGGCCGCGGACCTGATGAGCTATATCGAGTCTTTTAGCAAGGACGCTCGCGAGATCTTTGACCACTTCCACTTCGAGGACTATGTCGAGCAGCTTTCCAGCAACAACCTGCTGTATCAGGTCGTCCAGCGCTTCACTGCAATCGACCTGCGCCCGGCGCGGCTGTCCAACTTCGGCATGGGGCTGGTGTTTGAGGAGTTGATTCGCAAGTTCGCGGAAAGCTCCAACGAGACCGCTGGGGAGCACTTCACCCCGCGCGACGTGGTCCACCTGACTACCTCGCTGGTGCTCACCGGGCAGGACCACAAACTCAGGCCGCACGGCATCGTCACGGCCTATGACCCGACGGCCGGTACCGGCGGGTTTCTCTCGGAGAGTGAGGAGTATGTCCAGCAGATCAGCCAGGACGTGACCGTCTCCCTCCACGGGCAGGAGCTGAACCCGGAGTCCTACGCCATCTGCAAGGCGGACATGCTGATCAAGGGCCAGGATGTCGAGAACATCAAGCTCGGCAACACCCTCTCCGACGACCAGCACGCGGAACAGCGCTTCGACTACATGCTCGCCAATCCGCCGTTCGGCGTGGAGTGGAAGAAGGTCCAGAAGCAGGTCACCGACGAGCACAACCACAAGGGCTTCAACGGCCGGTTCGGCCCCGGTCTGCCGCGCGTGTCCGATGGCTCGCTGCTGTTCCTGCTGCACCTGGTCAGCAAGATGCGCGACCCGCGCAAGGGCGGCTCGCGCATCGGCATCATCCTCAACGGCTCGCCGCTGTTCACCGGCGGGGCCGGCAGCGGCGAGTCCGAGATCCGCCGCTACCTGCTGCAGCACGACATGGTGGAGGCCATCATCGGCCTGCCCACCGACATGTTCTACAACACCGGTATCGCCACCTACATCTGGGTGCTGAACAACCGCAAGCCGGCCGAGCGCCGCGGCCGAGTGCAGCTCATCGACGCCACCGACCGCTACGCCAAGATGCGCAAGTCGCTGGGCTCCAAGCGCCAGTACATCGACGACGCCAATATCGACGCCATCGTGCGCAGCTACGGCGCCTTCGAGGAGAGCGACAAGAGCAAGATCTTCCCGAACGAGGCCTTCGGCTACCGCCGCATCACCGTCGAGCGCCCGCTGCGCCTGAACTTCCAGGCCAGCCCCGAGCGCATCGAACGCATGCTGGCCGAAAAGCCGATCCAGAAACTGGACGAGACCACCCGCCTGGGCGTGCAGGCCGCCTGCGAGCGGCTGGACGCCGAGCGCGTGTACACCAACCGCGAGACCTTCCTGACCGACCTGAAGGCCCAGTTGAAGGCGCTCGACATCAAGCTGGCCGCGCCGGCCCTCAAGGCACTCTGGAATGGCCTGAGCGAACGCGACCCCGAAGCCGATATCTGCACCGACAAGAAGGGAAACCCGGAACCGGACAGCGACCTGCGCGACACCGAGAACGTCCCGCTGGGCGAGGACGTGT
>PWRV01000100.1 GCA_003563455.1 Thioalkalivibrio sp. | reverse complement strand
TCGACGCCCGGCAGTTCACGGTCGAGCCACTGGCGGCACTGGGCGAGGGCCTGCGGGTGTGCCATCACCAGCTTCACGTCATCGAGGCGACTGCAGCGGGACAGCAGGTGGTGCTGAACCGGCAGGATCACCTCTCCGCAGATCTGCAGTGGCGATTCCAGAAAGCAGTCGACGGTATGCGTGACCACGCCCTCCGTGCTGTTTTCAATCGGTACCACACCGAAGTGGGCCCGGCCGGATTCGACTTCGCGAAAGACGCTGTCGATCGAAACCAGTGGCTGCAACGTGGCCGCCTGGCCAAAGTGCTTGCGCGTGGCCAGGTCGGTGAAGGTTCCCTCGGGCCCGAGGAAGGCCACCACCAGCGGTTCCTCCAGCGCCAGGCACTCCGACATGATCTCGCGGAAGAGCCGCACAACCGCGTCCCCGGGGAGTGGTCCCGCATTCTGTTCGCGCACCTGGCGCAGGATCCCGGCCTCGCGCTCCGGGCGGTAGAATGCCTGCCCTCCCTGGCGCCGTTTCACGGCCGCGACGTCGACGGCGCAGCGCGCCCGCTCGTTCAGCAGACGCAGAAGCTCGGCGTCGATCGCGTCGATTCGATCGCGCAGCTGTTCCAGTTCGACCGAATCGCCCACTACAGGACCCGTGCGCGGAGGACCCCGTCGATTGAGTTGATGGCCTCTGCCGTTGCGGCATCGACCTCTCCTTCGACATCCAGCAGGGTGTAGGCGAGATCACCCCGCGACTCGTTCACCATGTGCACGATGTTCACGTCCTTCTGCCCGAGGGTCCGTGAAATCTGGCCGACCCGGTCCGGGAGATTCCGGTTCACGATCGCGAGCCGGGTATCGCCCTTTCGCTCCAGCGCAAGGGCGGGCAGGTTCACCGCGTTGCGAACGTTGCCGTTCTCGAGATAATCGCGCAGCTGATCCGCGATCATCACTGCGCAGTTCTCCTCGGACTCCACTGTCGACGCCCCCAGGTGCGGCAGCGCAATGACCCGCGGGTTTCCGACCAGCTCGGGTGTCGGGAAGTCGGTGACGAAGGCGTGGATTCGCCCCTCGTCCAGCGCCGAGCAGATGGCAGCGTCGTCGACGACGCCTTCGCGGGCGAGATTGATCACGATCGCGCCGCGCTTCAGCGAGCGTATGCGCGTCGCGTCCAGGATGTTCCGGGTGTGGTCGTTCAATGGCACATGGAAGGTGATGACGTCGGCAGCAGACACCACGGCGTCGACCGTACGAGCGCGTTCCACGTCGGCCTCCAGACGCCAGGCGCTCTCGACGGTGATCTTCGGATCGTAGCCTACAACCTGCATACCGAGTGCGCGGGCCGCATTCGCGATCCTGACCCCGATCGCCCCGAGCCCGATCACTCCGAGCGTCCGCCCCGGGAGTTCGAAGCCGACGAAACGCTTCTTGCCGTCCTCCACCCGCTTCATGAACTCCGGGTCACTGCCGTCGAGCGCGTGCAGATATTCGGCTGCCGGGATCAGGTTCCGCGAGGCCAGGAGCATTCCCGCGACCACCAGCTCCTTGACCGCATTGGCATTCGCCCCCGGGGCATTGAACACGGCGACGCCACGGGCGGACAGTGCGTCCACCGGAATATTGTTGACCCCGCTGCCGGCGCGTCCCACCGCCTGCACCGAATCCGCGACGGGTGTCGAGTGCAGGTTGTGCGAGCGGAGCATGATCGCGTGGGGATTGGCGAGCCCCGATGCCACCTCGTAGGTCTCCCGCGGGAACCGATCGAGACCGCGCACCGCGATGTTGTTGAAAGTCTGGATACGAAACATGGAGGCCCTCTGTTCAGGCATGGCGTTGTTCGAAGTCGGCCATGAATTCGATCAGGGTGTCCACGGCGGCTTCGGGCACCGCATTGTAAAGGCTCGCCCGCATGCCCCCCACCGACCGGTGCCCCTTCAAGCCGGACAGCCCCGCCTCGGTCGCCTGCTTCAGGAAGCTGCCGTCCAGGGCCGCATCGGCCAGGATGAAGGGGACATTCATCCAGGAGCGTGCCGAGACTTCGACGGGGTTGCGATAAAACTCGGAGTTGTCCACGAAGTGATACAGCTTTGCGGCCTTGCGGTGATTGACCTCGGCCATCGCCGGCAGACCACCCTGCTCAAGGAGCCACTCGAAGACGAGTCCCGAGAGATACCACGCGAGCGTGGGAGGCGTGTTGTACATCGAGTCGTTGTCGGCCTGCAGCGCATAGTCGACCACCGCCGGGACGGGCCCGGAACTGCGTTCCAGCAGGTCCCTGCGCACGATCACGAGCGTCACTCCGGCGGGACCAATATTCTTCTGGGCACCTGCATAGATCACGCCATAGCGCGACACGTCCAGGGGCCGTGAAAGGATCGTCGAAGACATGTCGGCCACCAGCGGCACCGATCCGGAATCCGGCACGAAGTGGAACTCCACGCCACCGATGGTCTCGTTCGGCGTGTAATGCAGATAGGCCGCATCCGGATCCAGGTGCCACTCGGAAGGATCGGGGATCGACGCATAACCGGCGTCCTTGCTGCTTGCGACCACATTAACGGGGCCGAACTTCTGCGCCTCCTTGATCGCCTTCACGGACCAGGCGCCGGTATCGACGTAGTCCATGCCCTGACCGCCGGGTTGCAGGTTCAGTGGCACCGCAGCGAACTGCCCCGTCGCACCACCCTGCAGGAACAGCACCGCGTAGTCATCCGGTACTTCCAGCAGTCTGCGGACATCGTTCTCGGCTTTTTCCGCTATCTCCATGAAGATGCTGCCGCGATGGCTCATCTCCATGACCGACATGCCGGAGCCCCGGAAATCCATCCATTCGGCCCGGGCGCGTTCGAGCACCGGCTCGGGAAGCGCGGCAGGACCCGCGCTGAAGTTGAACACTCGACTCATTCGTGGTCTCCATTGCCTCGGGAGGAATCCGCCCCGGCGTCTCCCGTGGGTTTCGCTGCACCGGCCTGTGCACCGTCTCCGGCCTCGCCGTCATCGTCGGCCCCGGGGTCGGTCACAGGGTCGGCCTCGGGGTCATCCTCCCCCTGCAGCCGCTCGACCCGCGCGAGTTCGACCAGCCGCTCGCCCTCCGAGAGACGAATCAGCCGCACGCCCTGGGTATTGCGCCCGATCAGGGGGATCTGTTCGACCGGCGTCCGCACCAGCGTCCCGCCGTCGGTGATCAGCATCACCTCCTGGTCTTCGAGGACACGAGCCGCCCCAACCAGGACCCCGTTGCGGTCTCCGCACTGGATCGCGATCACGCCCTGCCCGCCCCGCCGGTGCAGCGGGAATTCGTCGAAGCGGGTGCGTTTTCCGTATCCGAACTCACTCGCGAACAGCGCCGCGCCCTCGTCCACGATGAGCAGCGCGATCACTCGATGCGGGTCCTCCATGCGCACGCCGCGCACACCGCAGGCGGTGCGCCCCATGGCGCGTACATCCGTCTCCGGGAAGCGCACCGCCTTGCCGGCCGAAGTCACCAGCATCACGTCCTGGTGGCCGTCTGTCAGCGCGACATCGACAAGCTGATCCCCTTCACGCAGATCGACGGCGATGATCCCGTTGCTGCGCGGGCGCGAAAAGTCGGTCAGGGGGGTCTTCTTCACGGTGCCGGCCGCGGTCACCATGAACACGAACTGGTCCGACCCGTAGCCGCGTACGGGCAGTATGGCGTTGATGCGTTCTTCCGACTCCAGCGGCAGCAGGTTCACGATTGGCTTGCCGCGCGATGCCCGGCTGCCCTGCGGGAGCTCGTAGACCTTGATCCAGTAGACGCGGCCCCGGCTGGAAAAACACAGGATGGTGTCGTGGGTGTTGGCCACGACCAGGCGATCGATGAAGTCCTCCTCGCGGAAGCTGGTCGCGGCCTTGCCCCGGCCACCCCGCCGCTGGGCCCGGTAGGCCGTGACGGGCTGATACTTCACGTAGCCAGCGTGCGAGAGCGTGACCACGACGTCTTCCTCGCCGATCAGATCTTCCAGCGTCAGGTTTGCGTGGGCGGCGCGGATCTCCGTGCGGCGGGCGTCGTTGTACTGCTTGCGCAACGCCAGCATCTCGTCGCGGATCTCCTGCTGCAGGCGTTCTCCCGAACCGAGGATGTCCAGCAGATCCTCGATCAGGTCCAGCAGGCCGCCGTATTCCTCGACGATCTTCTCCTGCTCGAGACCAGTCAGCCGGTGCAGCCGGAGATCGAGTATGGCCTGCGCCTGGGCCTCCGATAGCCGGTAGCCCTCACCAGTCAGACCGAACTCCGGTGCCAGGTCCTCCGGGCGGGAGGCATTCGCGCCGGCGCGATCCAGCATTCCCGTTACCGCCCCCGGCTCCCAGGTTCGCGCGAGCAGACCAGCCTTCGCCTCGGCAGCATTCGCGGCCGCCCGGATCAGCGCGATCACCTCGTCGATGTTCGCCAGCGCGACCGTCAGGCCCTCGAGCACATGGGCGCGTTCGCGCGCCTTGCGCAGGTCGAAGATGGTGCGCCGGGTGACCACCTCCCGACGATGACGCAGAAAGGCCTCGAGGATCTGCCGGAGATCGAGCAGTTTCGGCTGACCCTCCACCAGCGCAACCATGTTGATGCCGAACACATTCTGCATCTGCGTGTGCATGAACAGGTGGTTCAGAACCACCTCCGGCATTTCGCCCCGCCGGAGTTCGATCACGATCCGCATCCCGTCCTTGTCGGATTCGTCGCGCAATTCGCTGATGCCGTCGAGCCGCTTTTCCTTCACCATCTCGGCGATCTTCTCGATCAGCCGCGCCTTGTTGACCTGGTAGGGCAACTCGGTGACCACGATCGCCTCGCGCTGCCCTCCCTCCAAAGGCTCCGTGTGGGTGCGCGAGCGGAGGTAGACCCGCCCTCGGCCGGTGCGGTACGCGTCCCGGATGCCATCGGCGCCGTTGATGATCGCCGCGGTGGGGAAATCCGGTCCTGGCAGATGTTCCATCAGGCCGTCGATACTGATGTCCGGATCGTCGATCAAGGCGACACAGGCATCCACCACCTCGCCGAGGTTGTGCGGCGGAACGTTCGTGGCCATGCCCACCGCGATGCCGGCAGACCCGTTCACCAGCAGGTTCGGGAACCGCGCCGGGAGCACCGACGGCTCGCTTTCCGAGCCGTCGTAGTTGTCGACGAAGTCGACCGTCTCCTTGTCGATGTCGGCCAGCAGCTCCTGCGCGATGCGCGCCATGCGCACCTCGGTGTAACGCATCGCGGCCGGTGCATCGCCGTCCACCGAGCCGAAATTGCCCTGCCCGTCCACGAGCATGTAACGCATCGAGAAGGGCTGGGCCATGCGCACGATTGCGTCGTACACCGCCGAGTCGCCGTGCGGGTGGTACTTGCCGATCACGTCACCCACAACGCGCGCGGACTTTTTGTAGGGCTTGTTGTAATCGTTGCCGAGTTCGCGCATCGCGTAGAGGACACGCCGATGCACCGGTTTGAGCCCGTCGCGAACATCCGGGAGCGCCCGCCCCACGATTACGCTCATCGCGTAATCGAGATAGGACTGCTGCATCTCGTCCTCGAGATTGACCGGGAATATTTCCTTGGCGAATTCAGCCATCGGCGAGCGTGGACTTCCAGCGGTGGGAAACGCGCAATTCTACCATACCGCGGCCAAAGCGGCGCGTGGACCGGTCCGGCATCACCCGCCCGAGTGCTTTCGGAGGGCGGTCAGACCGGCGCGGTCGGGACGGTGCACGGCACCGTGTTCGGTGACGATCACGTCGATCAGCTCCGCGGGGGTTACGTCGAAGGCTGGATTCCACGCGCGCGCTCCGGGGGCCGCGATGGCCTGATCGCCGAATCCGAGCACCTCGGATTCTGCGCGCATCTCGATCGGGATCGCCGAGCCCTCCACGATCCCGAAATCGACGGTGTTCAGCGGGGCCGCCACCATGAAGCCTACGCCGTGCGCCCGTGCCAGCAACGCCAGTCCGTAGGTGCCGATCTTGTTTGCCGTGTCCCCGTTGGCCGCAATGCGGTCCGCCCCGACGATGACCCAGCCGACGCGACCGGCCTGCAGCAGGCTTGCGGCGGCGCCCTCGCACAGCAGCTGCATCGGGATCCCGTCCTGCAGCAATTCCCACGCGGTGAGGCGCGATCCCTGCAGCCAGGGACGGGTCTCGTCGGCAAACACCTCCGTGATGCGCCCCTCGCCCCAGCTCGCACGGATCACGCCCAGGGCAGTCCCGAAGCCTCCGGTTGCCAGCGATCCCGTGTTGCAGTGGGTGAGCACAGCCCGCCCGGGCTCGATCAGGGCCGCACCGGCCGCCCCGATGCGCCGGTTCGCCGCGATATCCGCCTCCAGCATCGCCTGCGCCTCGGCGAAGGTCGCCGCACAGGCCTCTGCAACGGTATCGCACCGCTCAAGCACCGCCCGCATGCGGTCCAGTGCCCAGAACAGGTTCACAGCAGTCGGGCGCGCCGCCGCCAATCGCTCGATGGCGGCATCCACCTCTGCGCGCCAGGAGCCGGCATGGTGGTCCCGCACGCGGTCACAGGCCAGCACGACACCGAAGGCCGCAGCAATGCCGATCGCCGGAGCACCCCGCACGACCATCTCCCGGATCGCCACCGCAACGGAGGCCGCGTCGTCATAGGTATTCACCCGGGATTCCGCCGGCAGGAGACGCTGGTCCAGCAGGTGCAGTTTTCCGGCGTCGAAACGAATCGGCCGAATGGGGTCGGGAACGGAACGGTTCATCCATTTATTCTACACCGGTCGCCCGGCCGGAGCCGCGCAACAGGCGACTGCTGTCGAAGGGCGGACAGGCCGCCGGCAGCGACGGTGCCCGGGCCACCGCTGGGTGCCAGAAACGGCGCCGTTCAACCCGGCTTCCCGGCCCGAGCCGGATGCCCTCCGCCGTCGTCTCGAGCCAGACCATGCCACGCTCTCGGGTGTCGAACAACGGCACGCACTGATTCCCGACCCGGGCCCGGACGTCAGGGGCGGGGTGACTGAATCGATTGTCGAAACCGCTGCTCACCCAGGCGATGCCGGGCGTTGCGGCTTCCAGCAGACCGCGCTCGAGGACGCCGGAGGCCCCGTGATGCGGGACCAGCAGTACGTCGGTGTCCAACCGGGCACCCGCCGTGTGGACAAGCACGGTTTCCCCCAGACCTTCGACATCTCCGGTGAGCAACAGTCGTCCATGGGGGCCCCGCACAGCGAGCACACAGGACGCAATGTTGCCGTCTTCCCAATACGGAGGCGGGTGCAGCGTCTCGAAGACCACGCCGTCCCATTCCCAGGACAGCCCGGCTTCGCAGGGTCTCTCGTCGTCGTGCAGAGCGCCGCGCCGGCTCAGGACCTCCGCGACGGGGAGAGCAGAAACGACCGCCGCCACGCCGCCGCGGTGGTCCATGTGCTCGTGGCTGACCACGACCCGATCGACAGCTCGGACACCCAGCCGTCGCAGGGCCGGCAGCACCACCGCCTCTCCTGAATCGAAGCCGCCTTCCCACGCCGGACCGGCGTCGTAGACCAGCACGTGCCGTCGGGTCTGCACGACCACTGCAAGCCCCTGCCCGACGTCGAGCATCTCGGCCCTGAAGTCGCCGTGCGCCAGTCGCGGCGCCGGTGGCAGCAGCAGTGGCACACACGCCAGCAGTATCCACGGGGCGAGCTGCCGGCTCCGCGGCAACAGCATCAGCAGCAGCCCGATTCCGGCCAGCACTGCAGCCCCCACTGGGACCGCCGTTTCGCTCACCGCGGCGGGCCATTCCACCAGCACCGCGAGCACCCGAAGCAGCAGTGCCAGCCACGCATCAGCCCACCACAGCAATGGCGCACCCAGTGGCGTCCAGATGACAGCCAGCGCCGCCCCGGCCAGGAGAAACGGGAGCACCAGGAAGCTCACCACCGGCACGGCCACCAGGTTGGCGATCGGCGCGACCCAGGATCCGAGCTGGAACCAGGCCAGGCTCAACGGCAGCAGGGCCACCGCCAGAATCACCTGGATGCGCAGCCATCCGGCCACACCCGGCCGCGATACACGCCCCTGCAGCAACAGCAGGATCACCGACACTGCCCCGAATGAGAACCAGAAGCCGGGGGCCAGAACGCTCGCCGGCCACAGCGCCACCACGGCGACCACGGCCGCAGCATAGACCTGCCATGAGAGCGGATCCCGACGTGCCAGCACGGCGGTGCTGAAAAGGATCAGCATGACCAGCGCCCGCTGGGTCGGAATGCTGAATCCGGCGAGCGCCGCGTAGACAGCGGCCGCACCGATCGCCGCGAGGGCGCCGAACCAGCGCAGCGGCACCCCTCGCCGCAGCAGGCGTTGATGGCGCCAGCTCAGTCGTGCAAGCAGCAGCGCGAACCCCGCGACCAGACCAACGTGGAGTCCCGAGATGGCCATCAGGTGGTTGGTCCCGGAATGCAGGAAGAGCCGCCATTCCTCGGCCTGCATGCCGCCGCGTTCGCCGATCACCAGTGCTTCCATGACGCCGGGGTGCCGTGCGTCGGGGTGGGCCGCCCGCATCGCGTCGCGTATGTTCGCGCGCACCCGGTGCAGAGAAGCCACGGGAACTGTCCGTTGTCCGCTTCGCTCTACCCCCTCCAGCTCGCCGCGCAGACTGGCCAGTCCGTGGATGCGCTCGCGGTATAACCACGCGGCAAAATCGAACCCCCCGGGATTGTGCAGCCCTCGCGGTGGCCGAAGCCGCAGTCGGGCGCGCACCCGGTCGCCCGCCTCCAGCCACGGCGCCGCCGGAAACACCGTCACGCGCAACCGTTCGGCCTGAAACTCGGGGGGCGCGTCGATGATCTCAGTAAGGTGTAAAATGATGCGCGTGCGCCGCGGGGAATGGTCGGGAAGCTCAGCGACCACGCCGATGACCGTGACCTCGGTACCCGTCATCTCCGGAGGGACTGCACGGTCGAGCCAGGATTGCGCCTGCGCCCCGGCCAGAGACAATCCCAGCAGGAGTCCAGCCGGAATGCGCAGGACCGGGAGTGACAACGCAAGGAGCCCCAGAACCGAAAGTGCGATCCACGACCCGTTCGGTATCGCCGGCAGCAGATGAAGGGCCACTGACCCGCCCGTAAGGGCAGCCGCAAACAGGATCACGATTCCCTGCCGGTCCGCTCGGAAATACCATGCCGGCAGGCAGTACAGGCACCGGTGGCATTTCTTCCCCGCCTGCACAGCCTGCGGTCAGCCTCGCGCGGAGACGTATCCGTCCGCCCATGTCGAAGAATCTCGTCAAGAAATGGTTCCCGGGCTACGAATCCGTCCGGGGACATCGGGCATTGGGAATTCTGGGTCCGCGCCTGCGCGCGCCTGATCTGTGGCATCTGAACCGGCGCTCCGTCGCTGGTGCCTTTGCCGTGGGGCTCTTTGTCGCCTTCCTGCCAATACCGATGCAGATGCTGCTCGCCGCGATCATCGCGATCGCGGTGCGCGTCAACCTGCCGGTATCGGTCCTGCTGGTCTGGGTATCCAATCCCGTGACCATTCCTCCGATCCTGTACACAGCCTACACGATCGGGCGCTGGATTCTAAACGAACCCCGGCGCACCCTGCGTGTGGAACTGACCGTGGAGTGGATCACCGGGGAGCTGTTGACGATCTGGGTGCCGGTAATGGTCGGCAGCCTCGTGCTGGCCGTGGTGGCCTCGGCGGCCGGCTACCTGACCATCCGCGTGCTCTGGTGGTTCAGCGTGATTCAGCGCGTGAGGCTCAGGCGCGCCCGGCTGCGGCGGCGGCTGATGAAGAGCCAGCACAATCCCTACCGCCCCAAAACGAACTCCAGGGAAGAACAGTCCCAAGACCACGGGTAACCGCCGCGCGGCGTTCTCCAGCCGTGCCGACCGGCGAGCGCGCGGCGGAACGGTCACTCGGCCTCGGACAGCACGCCGTCGACGATGCGCACCGTCCGTTCCATCCGCTCGGCGAGTTCCGGATCGTGGGTTACCAGTGCCAGCGCACTGCCAT
Organism: Thioalkalivibrio sp.; assembly: GCA_003563455.1. Taxonomy (GTDB): domain Bacteria; phylum Pseudomonadota; class Gammaproteobacteria; order Ectothiorhodospirales; family Ectothiorhodospiraceae; genus Thioalkalivibrio. Next base: position 3,152 of record PWRV01000100.1, on the reverse strand, counting down.
TCGCCTGATTCATTGCCTTCAGCAGGCTGAATACGCGCTCTGCCCGCTCGCGGTCCAGGTTGCCGGTCGGCTCGTCCGCAAGGATCACCGCGGGCTGGGTGACCATCGCGCGCGCGATCGCCACCCGCTGGCGCTCCCCGCCGGAAAGCTCCGACGGCTTGTGCCCCCCGCGTTCCGCCAGATCGACGCGGCGCAACCACTCGATGGCCTCCAGCCGGGCCTTCCGTGTCGTCTCCCCACGGATCATCAGTGGTATTGCGACGTTTTCCAGCGCGGTGAACTCCGGCAACAGGTGATGAAACTGGTAGACGAAACCGATGTGCTGGTTTCTCATCACGCCGCGCCGCGAATCGCTCATGCGGGCCCAGTCCTGGCCAAGAATCGATACCCGCCCCGCGTCCGGCAGATCCAGTCCGCCGAGCAGCTGCAGGAGCGTGCTCTTTCCGGATCCCGACGCACCGACGATGGCGAGTTGGTCACCGCGACAGATGCGCAGATCCACGCCCTTGAGAACACTGACGTCGAGGCTGCCCTCGCGGAAACGGCGCTCGACCCCCTGCATGTCGAGTACGGTCTCGCGTTCACTCATGGCGCAGGGCCTCGGCCGGCCGGGTCCGCGCCGCACGCCAGGCCGGGAACAGTGTCGCGAGCAACGTCAGCCCGAACGCGAGTCCGCTGATGCGGACGACATCTTCCACTCGAAGTTCACTCGGCAGGTCACTGATATAATAAACATCTGCCGCCAGAAATTCCGTGCCTGTAACGCGCTCGACGAACGGCACGACGACATCGATGTTCAATGCCAGGCTGATCCCTCCAATCACCCCCAGGAGCACCCCCACGGTCCCGATGACCACGCCCTGGACGATGAAGACCATCATCACGCCCGAAGGCTTCAGCCCGAGGGTTCGCAGGATCGCGATGTCGGATTGCTTGTCGGTGACCAGCATCACAAGGGTCGAGACAATGTTGAAGGCCGCGACCGCGACGATCAGCGACAGGATGATGAACATCACCACCTTTTCCATCTGAATCGCGCGAAAGAGATTCGCGTGCTGCCGGGTCCAGTCCGACACCCGGAAAAGGCCATCCAGAGACCGCGCCACGTCCCGGCTGACCATCCCGGCCTGCATCATGTCCGTCAGCCGCAACCGAAGCCCGGTCACCCCTTCCCCGGTCTGGAAGACCGCACGGGCGTCGTCCAGCTGGATGAAAGCGGTGCCCCGATCGAACTCGTACATCCCGACCTCGAACAGGCCGGCGACCTCGAAACGCCGCATGCGTGGCAATACGCCAGCCGGCGTCACCGCGGCCTGGGGCGCCATCAGCACTACCGTATCCCCGACCCGGACCCCCAGTTCGAGTGCAAGCTCGCTGCCCAGCACCACCCGGAATGCGCCCGCCTCGAGCGCATCGAGATCTCCGCGAACCATGTGCTCCCCGATCCGCCCGACCCGGCGCTCCGCATCCGGGTCGATGCCGCGCACCAGTGCACCGGAGATGTTGCCGAAGGCGCTGAACATCGCCTCGCCGGCGACGTAGGGCGCGACCGCTTCAACGCGCGGATCGGCCGCTTCCACCTGGCGGGACAGTTCCGCCCAGTCGCGCAGGGAGCCATCGTAGGCCTGGATGGTCGCGTGCGACGCCATTCCGAGGATGCGCTCGCGTAATTCCCGCTCGAAACCGTTCATCACGGACAGCACGGTGATCAGCGCGGTGACGCCGAGCACCAGACCGATCATCGACACGACCGAGATGAAGGAGATGAAGTGATTGCGCCGCTTGGCCCGCGTGTAGCGCAGGCCAATGGCAATGGTCAGGGGCTTGAACATGCGGGAATCATGCCAGAGGGGCCGCCCGCGCGCACGGGCCCTGCGGTGTGGAGCACCACCGCCGGCACGGGAACGGCATGCGATCCGCTGCTATCCTATCAGGATGGCGCCAATGATATGATTCCGCGAGTCCATTGACGAGGAGAGTGCGCATGCCCCGGAGAACCCTGACACGTTGGCTGTTGGCGGCTTCGCTGGCCGTGCTGGTGGCGGCACCCACCCACGCCGAGATCCTGCGGATTGAACCTGGCGTCTACTCGGTGATCCAGGAGCCCAGTCTGCCGGTGCGTGGCCAGCACCAGAGTCACGTTGTCGCGCGTTACGGACCCCCCCTGCAGCGCCATGCCACCGTCGGGGGCAACCGGCCGCTGCACCCACCGATCACGCGCTGGGACTACGACGGCTTCTCGGTCGTGTTCGAAGGACCCCTGGTCCTGCACAGCGTGGTACACGGCCCGCACACGCCGCAACCGCGGTGACTTCAGCGCCCTGCGCCGCACGCCGCCTGCCGGCGGAGTGGGAGGCGCAGAGCGGGGTTCAGATTACCTGGCCCCACGCCGGAACCGATTGGGGCTCGCGCCTCGACACTGTGGAGTTGGTGTTCGCGGCGATCAGTGCCGCGATCACCCGGCACGAGTCCCTGCTGGTGATTTGCCAGAACGCCGATCACCGCAACCACGTCCTCGCTCAGCTCGCCCGGTCGGGCGCCGCGCTCGAGCGCGTGCAGGTTGGCATCGCGCCCGCCGACGACACCTGGGCCCGCGACCATGGGCCAATCACCGTATTCCGGGACGGCCAGCCGCTGTTGCTCGACTTCGTGTTCAACGGCTGGGGGGGCAAGTTTCCCGCGGATCACGACAACCTCCTGACGCAGCATCTGGCCGCCCAGGGCTGCTTCGGCAGCGTACCCGTGGATTTGGTCGACCTGGTCCTCGAGGGCGGCAGCATCGAGTCCGATGGCATCGGCACGGTGCTGACCACAAGCCACTGCCTGCTGACACCGACGCGCAACCCCGGCCTGTCCCGAACGGCGATCGAACGCCACCTGCATCGCCATCTCGGCGCCCAGCGGGTGCTCTGGCTGGAACACGGCCAGCTCGAGGGCGACGATACCGACGGCCATATCGATACCCTGGCGCGCTTCTGTGACCCCCTGACCATCGCCCACGTCGACTGCCAGGATCCGGCCGACCCGCAGTACCCCGGCCTCGCACGAATGGTGGAGGAACTGGGGACATTCCAGACCGCTCAGGGTACGCCCTATTCCCTCGTGCCGTTGCCGCTCCCGGCCGCGATCTTCGCGGACGGGCAGCGGCTGCC
>PWRV01000142.1 GCA_003563455.1 Thioalkalivibrio sp. | reverse complement strand
GGACCATGAAAGCTCCCTCCCCCGCTTGCGGGGGAGGGTTGGGGTGGGGGCTCAGCGCCGGGCCCGGCCCTCACCCTCGGCCCTCACCCCCGGCCCCTCTCCCGCAAGCGGGAGAGGGGAGCAATGCGCGACTTTCACGCTAAAATGGCCGGTCTAAGGCCCGAAAGGCTGCCCATTTTCGGACCTATTTGTCTATTTTTCAAGTTGTTACGCTGGTCCGACCCCGCGCTGTCTTTGCCTTTGGCGGCGGATTGTGCAATAAAGGCGGGACGGCCCGCCAGCGCGGGCCGCTTGCCTTTGCACGAGGCTGGAGGCCTCCCGACATGACCGCGCAGCGACCGCAACTGACCGTCTCCTCGCTGGATCTGCATCGACTCGAGCAGCTCCTCGACTCCCTGCCGACCGAGGCGCGTGCCATGCACGCCTCGCTGATCGGGGAACTCGAGCGTGCCGAGGTCGTGGAACCGGGCGAGGTGCCTGCGACCGTGGTCACGATGAATTCGACGGTGCGCTTTCGAACCGAGCCCGACGGCAAGGAGTTCGAACGCACGCTGGTCTACCCCGCCAGCGCCGACGGCAGTGCCGGGAAGATTTCGGTGCTCGCTCCAATCGGCAGCGCAATGCTGGGGCTCTCCGTGGGCGACAGCATCGACTGGCCCGCGCCCCGGGGCGGAACGATGACGGTGCGGATCATGGCGATCCTCTACCAGCCCGAGGCCTCGGGGGAACTCCACCGCTGACGGACTACCGGGATCGGACAACCGTGCCACAACAGCCGGGACCACACCCGGCCAACCGCCGTGGCGATCCGCCATACCGGCGGTTGAGCGTCTCCCCCCTGCTTGAGGGGAAGATTCAGTGCAAGCGCTGGCCAAAGCTGTCCCTGGGTTTTTTTTCAGTGCAGACTTCGCAGCAAAAACGATTGACCGCCGGCTTCAGGGAAACGCCGACGGATCAGCGTTTCCGCAGGCAGGCTCGGGGAACGTTCTGGCTTCCGGGAGGTCGGCAACGATTGGATTTTTTTGCGGCACGATTTGCGACACGAGAGGCGAACGATGCAGAAATGGGTTTCGGTATTCTGGCCTTCCTTCATCATGTCCGCGGTGGCCACGGCGATCGTGTTCATGTTTCTCGATCCGGCCGAGTTCGCGCGAGGCGATGGCCCGGGGCTGACAAACCTCGGCTACTACTCGATCACCTTCCTCTTTCTCTGGGCCACGACGGCGGCGACCACCGCGATCTCGTATTTCTTCCAGCGCCCTCCGGACAGCTTCAATTCGGACTGAATCGGCGGTACTGCGCAAACCGCGCTTCGTCACGCACGGCGCTCCACAGGCGTGGATGCGGGGTGCGTGCCCCCGGCAAGCGATCGGGTACCGCTCGTACGCTCGGTTTTACCCCGGGGGCCGCGCCTGTTCGTGAAGCACCGCCGCCCCGACCCCGGATGACGCCATAATCGCAACCGCCGGCGCGAGTCGCCGCACCCGATTGCTCAGCGCCAGCAGGGTGGTGCACGCCGCTGAAGCGGCGTTACCCTGTTCCCGCAGGGCCACGGTGGTCAGCAGCGAGGAGAGATGCGATGCGCGGATGGATTGCGGGTGCCATGATGATGGTGGTCCCGGTCACGGGCCAGCCGGACACGTCGAATCCGTCCGGAGGACTGAAAAGCCTGCCGGAGCCAGCGGAAACCGGAGACGTGTCGGTCGAAGCGGCACTGTGGCAGCGGCGTTCGGTACGCAGTTACAGTGACGAACCCCTCACGCTACAGGAAATCGCGCAACTGCTCTGGTCGGCGCAGGGAATCTCCGATCGGGAACAGGGCCTGAGGACCTCGCCATCGGCGGGGGCGACGTACCCGCTGGAGGTGGATGTGCTCGTCACCGGGGTTCCCGAACTGGATGACGGTATCTATCGCTACCTCCCGGAGGAACACGGACTGGAGCTGCGCGTTCCCGGTGACCGTCGCGGGGCGCTCCAGGACGCGGCCTTCGGCCAGACCGCGATTGGTAACGCGCCGGTGGTCATGGTGATGTCGGGTGTGACTCAGCGCACCGCACGCCGCTACGGCGCACGGGCCGAACGCTATGTCCATATGGAGGCCGGCCACGCGGCGCAGAACGTCTATCTGCAGGGCGTGGCCCTCGACATCGGCGGCGTCGTCATCGGCGCTTTCCGCGACGACAGGGTCTCCGCCGCCCTGCGGCTCGACCGATCGGAGGAGCCCCTTTACCTGATGCCCCTGGGCCGGCCGCGCTGACCGCCAGCCTGCCCCGGACAGCACCCACGCCGGAGAATCCATGACCGAACCCAACATACAACGCGGAAACCTGTGGTTCTGGCTGATCATCAGCATCGGTGCAGCCCTGGCACTGGTCGGCCTGGGGCTCGCGCTGGAGCCCCATGGCGCGTCGTTGCTCCGGGCACCGACCGGCTCGCCGGCCGCAGGCGCCTTCGGTTTCGGCCTGCTCCTGTTCTGGGCGGCCTATGCTTACGCGCTTTCCGCCGGACGTGCGGCCGGAGGCCGGGACTACCCGCTGGTCGCGCTGAACCTCGGACTGCCGCTGCTGGTGATGCTGCTCTGGCTGGAAGGCCTGTACCCGCTCGCGCTGCTCGTGGCGCTCGCATGGGCAGTGAGCCTGGCCACGATGGGCGTTCGACTGTTCCTGCGCGAGGCGATCGCGGGGCTGATGGTGCTGCCGATCTTCGGCAGCAGCCTGACGGCGATCATGCTTTCACTGGCCTTCTGGATGCTGCCGGAGGCCGGTGCCGCCGTGCCCTGAGACCGGAGGGCACGGACAAACGCCAGAAGCAAACGCGGCCGGTGGCTGATTCCGAAACACGCTGCCAGTCGCCTTTACAGCGAAGCACCCGGCCGCGCCGCCGGTCAAACGAGGTCGCGGGGAATCCGCACGTCCCAGTTGCGCGAAAACACCCGCCGCTCGCCCTCGAAGGCATCGAGCTCCGCGTGCAGCACGAACTCGTTCGAAGTGGACTTCAGTACGGTTCGGGTAACCGTGCGCACCTGCCAGTCGCCGCGCCGGAAGCCGCGTTCCCACAGCGTCTCGCCGCGCGTCGAGTTGTATTCGTCGGTCAGGTAGCTATACCACTCCAGCGCCTTGCGCTGCGTCTCCAGCCCCAGTTCACGCAACAGTACCCGTCCCTGATCGTTGACCACCTCGAGCGTGGAACGATCCAGTGCAAGGTCGCGGATCACCCGCCACTCGTGGGCCTGCCCGGTCACCTGCTCGGCCTCGGTCGAGGCCGGCCCTCCCTCGGGTGCGGGAAATCCGATGCGGGCATCCTCCGCATCCCGCGGCGGTCGCACCGGCAACACCAGGCGGCTGACACCCGTATGAACGCGCAGCCGCGCCGGCTCGGGCGCCGGCCAGGCCAGCGGCCAGTAGGATGTGGACAGCGACAGCCGAATGCGGTGCCCGGCCGGGAAGTGCTGCGCAATGTCGTTGAACTTCACGCGCACGCGGTAGCTGCGACCGGGTTCCAG
>PWRV01000034.1 GCA_003563455.1 Thioalkalivibrio sp. | reverse complement strand
GGCGGCCTCGCGATCATCCTCGATGAACAGGTCCGCCATCGCGCCGGCAACGGCCACGCATTTCACGAAGTCCCGGGCATCGGGCGGGACCGGGGCGCCCAGCGGATCGTGTGCCGCAGTGGCGACCGAAGCCATGCGCTCCGGTAGCTTCCAGTGACGCATCAGCCAGGTGCCCGCCTCTCCGTGATCGGACCCGAGCCGTTCCCTTTCCAGCGGCAGCAGGTCATCGTGGCCCGCGCATTGCGTCAGCAGGGGGCGGTAATCATCCGGCACCGCCGCATCGAGGGCCAGGACGCCGATATCCTGCAGCAGCGCGGCGAGGAAGGCCTCCTCGTGTTCCGGCAGACCCTGCAGTTCACTGATCAGGCGGGCGGCCGCTGCGGATATGAAGGCCCGCCGCCAGTAGCGGTTGATGCCCCGGTAGGAGTTTGCTTCGCTGTTCAGCAGTTCGCCGAGCGAGAAGCTGAGTGCCAGGCTCATGGTCGCGTTCAGACCGATCACAACCATCGCCTGGCGCAGGTTGTCACTGCGTCGGCGCCCGCCATAAAGGGCGGAATTGCTGGCGCGCAGTACCCGGCTCGCCAGCGCCGGATCCTTGGCCAGCAGCCTTGCGAGTGCCGTCAGGTCGACGTTGGGGTCCCGGCCGAGCTCGACGATCCGAACCGCGATCGCCGGCGGCGTCGGAAGGTGCGGGCAAAAGCGCAACGCATCGCGGATCCTGGGCTTCATGGGGTCTCGTCAGTATCTCCGGCGCAACTGGCCCTGCCGCAGGTGCCGGGCGGCAGTTCCCGAAAAACCAGTGGCGCGCGCTGCCATCCTGTCTCACTAAAGTACTGGCGAAAGAATGACAGGGTCAACCATTGTTTGCAGACCGTCATCCTTTACTTTTATCCGGGCCCGCAGACCGTTGCCCGGCGACCAGCACCCACCCGAAGTGGGTATCCTGCGGGCGGAATGGACTGGACTCCCGCGATCACTCGCCCGAAAGGTGAAGCAGGACGCGCCGCCGGCTGCCCCCGCGGCGGTGTTCGAACAGGAAGACGCCCTGCCAGGTTCCCAGCGCGGGCCGACCGTCGACCACGGGTATGCACAGCTGCGTTTGGGTCAGCGCGCTGCGCAGATGGGCCGGCATGTCGTCCAGACCCTCCGACTGGTGCCGGTAGGCGGTGGGCGATTCCGGTGCAATGCGCTCGAAGAAATCCGCGAGGTCCGCGCTGACGTCGGGATCCGCGTTCTCCTGAATCAGCAGGCTCGCCGAGGTGTGCTGCACGAACAGCGTTACCAGACCGACGCTGATTCCGGTCTGACGCACCCAGTCGGACACTTCCCGGGTGCACTCGTACAGGCCCTTGCCGGAAGTCCTGACCGTCAGTGTATGCGTCGCCTGTTGCATCCTGATCCCTCGTTGCCGATCTTTTTCGTCTCCGGGTGGTCCTAACGCCAAGGTTCCCCCTTGCTGACTGCAGGGTATAGTCAAGTCCCTCCGTCCGCCAGAGCGCGCCCTCCGCAAATGTCGCGACGGGCATGCCCTGGGGGTGGGCTCTTGCTATGATGGTGGACTGACCCGTTTTTGTATCGCCAGCGGAGACACAATGCTGCAATCGATTCGTGACAAGGCGACCGGCTGGCTTGCCTACGTCATCATTGGCCTGATCGCCATCCCCTTCGCGCTGTGGGGATTGGGCGAGTACTTTGGCGGCGCCGGCCCGCTGGTGGCGGCGGAGGTGAACGGCGCGGAGATCCCGGTTCGCCTCGTGCACCAGGAGACGCGAGCCCAGCGCGAGGAGATCGCGCGCATGTTTGGCGGCGAGATCCCCGCCGACCTCTTTGACGAACGCGCGATCCGCGAGGCCGCCCTCGAGGCCCTGATCGAGCGGGAGCTTCTTCGGCAGGCGGCCGAGGCGGCCGGATTCCGCGCATCCGAACGTGGCGTGGTCCGCGAAATCCACGCGATCCCAGCGTTCCGCGAGAATGAGCGGTTCAGCCCGGAACGCTATCACACCCTGCTCCAGGCGCAGCGGATCTCGCCCGGGGACTTCGAGCGCGACATGGCGCAGTCCATCGTGCTGGCACAGATCCGGCAGTCGGTGGGCGCCAGCGGCGATCTGCCCATGGCGCGGGCCGAGGAGTTCGAGCGCCTGCGCAACCAGGTACGCGTCGCGAGCTGGGGAATCTTCGCCGCGGCGGAGTTCGACCGGCCGGACGTTGTCGATGAGGCCGCGGTGGAGGCCTTCTACAACGACAACCCGGAGCGCTTCACCACGCCGGAGCGTCTGCGCATCGAATACCTTCGTCTGGATCCCGCTGCGCTCGAGGCTGCGGTCGATATCACCGAGGAGGACGTGCGCGAGCATTACGAAATCAATGCCCAGCGTTACGAGGAGCCGGAATTGCGACGGGTGCGGCAGATCCTGGTTCAGGACGATGCGCCGGACGCCGAGTCGCGGATCCGTGACCTTCGCGAACGGATCGATGACGGCGAGGACTTCGCCGAGCTGGCCGCCGAGTACTCCGAGGACAGCCTGTCGGCGGACCGTGGCGGCGACATGGGCCGCGTTGCGCGGGGTGACCTGGACCGCGTCCTCGAGACGGTGATCTTCTCCCTGCCCGAGGACCTGGTCAGTCAGCCGGTGCAGACCCGCCTGGGTTGGCACGTGGTCGAAGTCACCGAGATCGAGGAGTCGCGCCGGCAGCCGTTCGCGGAGGTGCGCGATGAGGTCGAGCGCGACCTGCGTGACCGGCGCGCGGAACAGCGGCAGATCCAGGCGCTGGACGATCTGTTGTCCCAGACCTTCGAGAATCCCGACAGCCTGGAGCCCGCGGCGGCCGCGACCGGTCTCGAGATTCGGACGACGGACTGGTTCACCCGGGAGTCGGGGGACGGTGTGGCCGAGTACCGCGCGGTGCGTCAGGCCGCCTTCGGTCCTGCGGTCCGCCGGGACGGGCGCAACAGCGAGGCGGTGGATCTTCCGGACGGCAGCACCATCGTGCTGCGCCTGGAGGACCGGGAAGAACCGTTTGTGCGACCGCTCGAAGAGGTTGCCGGGGAGATCCGCGAGATCCTGCAGGAGGATGCAGCGGCCCAGGCCGCCCGTGAACGGGGGCAGGAAGTCCTCGAGGCGCTGGCCGATGACCGCACCGTGGCCGAATTCGCCGAGGAGGAGCCGCAACGGTGGACCCTGTCTGCCACGGTCAATCGCACCACCGGCCCGGAGGAGCCCGACGTCGAACTGCCCGGAACGCTGATGAACCGCCTGTTCCAGCTTCCTGCGCCGCGTGACGACGACGTTGTGACCGATGGCGTGCGGCTGGCCGACGGCGATTTCGCGGTGGTGGTGCTGGAGTCGGTCCGGATGCTGGAGCCCTCGGAGGCCGTCGCGGACCTGGGCCGGGCCGCGGATGATCTGCAGGTCGCGTACTCGGGAGAGGAGCTGCGCGCCTACCTGGCGTGGCTGGAATCGGAAGCGAACATCCGCCGCTTCCCGGAGAACCTGGAGTAGTTTTC
>PWRV01000197.1 GCA_003563455.1 Thioalkalivibrio sp. | reverse complement strand
TCGGTGGCCGCGCACACGGGGGGCAGCCCGGGTTTTTCTGGTCGCACATCGCATACCCCAAGCGTAGCGCGTCCAGCGGCGTGGTGCGATCGCTGCCCGAGGCCGGTCCCGCCGGGCGCCGGGCCATCAGAGCGCCCTGGAGGGCGGATTTGCAAATCTGCCCCCCCGGCCCTTGGAAGCCTTGTCCGCAGGCGGGAGAGGGGAGAAGCGCGATACGTCAAAGGTACGGGGTCAGCAGGCGCGCTGCGCCATCACGCAGGCGCAGCACGATCGACCGGTGGCGGATTTCTTCCAGCGACAGCCGACGGGAGCTCTGGCGTAACTGCGTCGCCCATTCGGTCAGATCGCGGCCCAGTTCGGTGTCGTAGCACTCCACATTGAACTCGAAATTCAGCCGCAGGCTGCGCGGATCCCAATTTGCGGAGCCGAACAGCACCCAGCTGCCGTCGACCAGCATCAGCTTGCTGTGGTTGAAGGGCGGTGGCGTCAGCCAGATCCGGCAGCCGCGTTCCACGAGTTCCGCGTGCAGCGGATTGCTTGCCCAGTCCACCAGCCGGAGGTTGCTCCGCTCCGGCAGCAACAGATCCACCTGCCCCCCGCGCAGCGCGGCCGTTTTCAACGCGGCGAGCAGGCCGACGTCGGGAAGGAAGTAGGGAGTGACCAACGTGACCCGCTCGCGGGCCTCTGCAAGGGCCGCGAGCAGCGTGAACTGCAGGACCTCGAAGTCCTCGTCGGGCCCGTCCGGAAGACCGCGGCAAGCGGTGCTGCCCGCGGGATTTCCGGCGACCGACCAGGAAGGGCCGTAGAGCTGTTCACCGGTCGCGAAGGCCCAGTCCTCCGCAAAAATGCTCTGGAGCTGTTCCACCACCGGTCCGTCGACGCGAAAATGCAGATCCTGGACGGGGTACCGTCCGGGATCGGTGCGGCAGTGCCCGCGCCGGATGTTCATGCCGCCGGTGAAACCGGTGGCGCCGTCGACGACCAGCAGCTTGCGGTGGTTGCGCAGGTTGAAGGCCGCGAAGCTGCGAGGCAGGTGCACCGGCAAAAATGCGGCTGTGGGTCCCCCGAGCCGGCGCAGCAGTGCCGGCATGCTGCGCCGGCTGTAGCGCGCGCCAATGCCGTCGATCAGCACCCGCACCTCGACGCCGCGCTCCGCTGCCGCCTGCAGGCGCTCGGCGAACACCCGGCCAATGCGGTCGGTGTCGAAGATGTACGTCGCAAGCGCAATCCCGCGCTCCGCGCCGTCGATCGCCGCGAGCATCGACTCGTAGGCGGCGTCGCCGTCGAACAGCGGCGTGACCCGGTTTCCGGCACTGACGGTAAACGGACTGAGCGCGTCGCCGGAGCCGAGCAGTCCCTGCCAGCGCCCGCCCAGCCCTGGATCCACCGCAAGGCTCGGGCTGGGCAGCCGCGACGGCGTATGGCCCTCGCGCAGGGCGCGGGCACGCCGCCGGATGCGGTTGATGCCGAACAGCCAGTAGAGTACCGAGCCGGCGAGTGGCAGCAGAACGATCAGGCCGACCCAGGCGATCACTGCGCCGGTCTCCCGCCGCTGCAGCACTGCATGCACCGCGCTGGCCACGGCCACAAGAAACACGGCCACGGCAATGCCGCTGGCGAGCCAGCCGGTCTCCACGTCCACGATCTGCCTCCGGGCGCCGGTTCATCCAATGGCATGCACGCGCCAGAGTGGCTACAGTACGGCGGCGCCGCAGGCCGGGCAAACCGCTATTGCGGCAGGGGCGCCCCACCACGTACCGGAAGACCGAGCAGAGCCATGCCCGAAAACCTGACCCTCGATTTCGAGGACGCCGAGCAGCTCCCGTTGAAGGACTTCACCGAGAAGGCGTACCTGGATTACTCGATGTACGTGATTCTCGACCGCGCGCTGCCGCACATCAGCGACGGGCTGAAGCCGGTCCAGCGCAGGATCATCTACGCGATGAGCGAGCTGGGGCTCTCGGCGACCGCCAAGTACAAGAAGTCCGCACGCACCGTGGGCGACGTGCTGGGCAAGTTCCACCCGCACGGCGACAGCGCCTGCTACGAGGCCATGGTGCTGATGGCCCAGTCCTTCTCCTACCGCTACCCCTTCGTCGACGGGCAGGGCAACTGGGGTTCACCCGACGACCCGAAGAGCTTCGCGGCGATGCGCTACACCGAGTCGCGGCTCGCGCGCTATGCCCAGGTCCTGCTCTCCGAACTGGCGCAGGGCACGGTCGACTGGGCGCCCAATTTCGACGGCACGCTGGAGGAGCCGACGGTGCTGCCCGCCCGCCTGCCCAACGTGCTCCTGAACGGCGCGACCGGCATCGCGGTGGGCATGGCCACGGACATCCTTCCCCACAATCTGCGCGAGGTCGCGGCGGCCTGCGTGCACCTGCTCGAGCACCCCGGTGCGTCGCTCGACGAACTCCTCGAACACATCCAGGGTCCGGACTTTCCGAACGAGGCCGAGATCATCACCCCGCGCGAAGAGCTCCGGCGGCTCTATGCGCACGGTCACGGCTCGGTGCGCGCCCGCGCCCGCTACGAGCGCGAGAACGGCGATATCGTGGTCACCGCGCTGCCGTATCAGGCCTCCGGGTCCCGCGTGCTGGAACAGATCGCGGCCCAGATCAACGCCAGGAAGCTCCCGATGGTGGAAGACCTGCGCGACGAATCCGACCACGAGCACCCGACCCGGCTGGTGATCACGCCGCGCAGCCAGCGCATCGACGTCGAGTCGCTGATGGCGCACCTGTTCGCGACCACCGACCTCGAGAAGAGCTACCGCGTCAACATGAACCTGATCGGCATGGATGGACGGCCGCGGGTGAAGGATCTGCGCGCGCTGCTGGAGGAGTGGCTCGGGTTCCGCGTGCACACCGTGCGCCGACGGCTGCAGTGGCGTCTGGACAAGGTGCTGGCCCGGCTGCATGTGCTCGAGGGTTTGCTGATCGCCTACCTGAACATCGACGAGGTGATCCGCATCATCCGGGAGAACGACAAGCCGAAGCCGGTATTGATGGAGCGCTTCGGGCTGACCGACATCCAGGCGGAAGCGATCCTGGAGCTGAAGCTGCGTCATCTCGCGAAGCTCGAAGAGATGAAGATCCGCGGCGAACAGGACGAACTGGCCGCCGAGCGCGAGCAGCTCGAGAAGATCCTGGGCTCGGACAGGCGGCTGAAGCGCCTGGTCGCGGACGAGATCCGCGCGGATGCCGAGACCTTCGGCGACGACCGCCGATCGCCACTGGTCGAGCGTGCGGCCGCCCAGGCCCTGGACGAGACTGCCCTGGTGCCGACCGAGCCGCTGACCATCGTGCTCTCGAAAATGGGCTGGGTGCGCGCCGCAAAGGGTCACGAGGTCGATCCGACCGGACTGAACTACAAGGCCGGGGACGGCTTCCTGGCCGCGCTCGCGGGCCGCAGCAACCAGCCGGTGGCCTTTCTGCATTCCACCGGCCGCGCCTACACGCTGGCCGCGCACACGCTGCCCTCGGCCCGCGGTCAGGGCGAGCCGCTCTCGGGGCG
>PWRV01000145.1 GCA_003563455.1 Thioalkalivibrio sp. | reverse complement strand
CGGCTACCGCAGGTGGTTGGTTCTGAAGCAAGCTGCGAATCACATTTGCAGCGCAGCGTGCGCCGGGAAAGCCAGGATGGCTATTTCAGCGCTTCCCTCGCTATGCTTGGAGGGAACTCGGCGCGATACGCGCTCCGGATCCCCTGCGTCCCGGTCCGTGGCGATCGAGCGGTCAGGGTGTTGGGCGCCCGATTTTCAGTACTGGGGTTAACTGGTTCGAGATGATCTTCGGCCCCAGGCCCATTTGTCGAGGAGAGAGAACATGTCACAGAAACATCCCGTTATAGCCGTCACCGGGTCTTCGGGCGCCGGCACGTCCACGGTCAAGCGATCCTTTGATTACATCTTCCAGCGCGAGAAGATCAAGCCGGTAGTGATCGAGGGCGACAGCTTCCACCGCTACGACCGCAAGGCGATGCGCACCGCGATGCAGGCGGCCGAGGCCGAAGGAGACAAATCCTTCTCGCATTTCGGCCCCGAGGCGAACCTCTTCGACCGCATCGAAGAACTCTTTCAGACCTATGGCGAAACCGGTCAGGGGCAGAAGCGGTACTACCTGCACTCGGAGGAAGAGGCCGAGTTCCACAATCAGCGCCTGGGCACCAGCCTGGGTCCGGGCGAATTCACTCCCTGGGAGGACATCGAGCCGGATACTGACCTGATGTTCTACGAGGGCCTGCACGGTCTGGCGGCGCACGGGGATATCGACATCTCGCGACACGTCGATCTCGGTATCGGTGTGGTGCCGATCGTGAACCTGGAGTGGATCCAGAAGATCTTCCGCGACAACGAGGAGCGCGGCTACAGCGCGGAGGCGATCGTTGATACGATCCTGCGGCGGATGCCCGACTACGTGAACTACATCACGCCCCAGTTCTCGCGCACCCACATCAACTTCCAGCGGGTCCCGACAGTGGACACGTCGAACCCCTTCATTGCGCGCGACATACCGACGGCCGACGAAAGTCTGGTGGTGATCCGGTTCAGCGATCCGAAGCGCTTCGGCGTGGATTTCCCTTATCTGCTGAACATGCTGCATGATTCCTACATGTCGCGACCGAACACGCTGGTCGTGCCCGGCGGCAAGATGGTCCTGGCGATGGAGATCATTCTGGCACCGATCATCCACGAAATGCTTGCTCGCCGCGGCTGATCTCGTTCCCCGCCAAGCCCCGCCGGAGCGGGGCTTTTTTTGTGTTTGCCCGGGGTCGGCTAGCATGCGCCTTACCGCATCCCCGGAGGATCGATGGTGTTCGGTTTCCTGGCCCGGCGTCCGGCAAGACAACTCGAACAGTTTCGCGCCCGCTTCACCGGGCGCAGCCTGATCGTGCACCGGGGCTTTCCGGACGAGTGGCTGGAGGAGCTGCTGAAGCAGCCGGGCGGCGGCGGTCACTTCCGGCTCGACTCGCGCCGACTGCCGGTGCCGCGGCCGACGCCGGTCGAATGGCTGGTGCAGACCCATGTGCTGCCGCTGGACCTCCCGCAGCCCCTGCTGCTCTGCATCCGCGAACAGGACATCCTGCTGCGGCACCTTGAACGTGGCGGCGGTGCCGTCCACCCCTCGGAGATCGCCTGGTTCCTCGAGGAGCTGGACGATCGGCATCACGCCCGTCTGCACTTCGGGAACCCCCCGGAGCCGATCGAGGTCGTCCTGGGCATATCCGTGAACGACAACGAGGCACTGAGCATGCTGGAGCACATCGCGGGATGACGGGGTCACCGGCATTCCGATTCGCATCGGCAAGCGGCAGCGATCCCGCAACCCTCGCGGGCGAGCTGGCGGCCCGTCTGGCTCTGGAGAACGCCGAGCGGCCTCCTGCTGCCATGGTCGGGTTTCTGTACCTGTCGGATTCGATGGCGCGGCACGGGGCGCAGCTGCTGGATTCGCTGCGCGCCGCCACCGGCGTGTCGATGTGGACGGGGTGCGCCGGCATGGCGTTGATCGGTGGGCGCGACGAGTTCTACGAGACCCCGGCAGCGGTGGCGATGATCGCGCAACTGGACCCGGAGGATTTCCGGCTCATTCGGGGTCCGGTCGAGTCCTTCGATGCGCTGCGTGAGCAGCTGGCGGGTTTTCTGGAACCCGACCAGGCGGGCCGGCTGATCCTGCACGCGGATCCCGCATTCGCGGGCCTGGAGGACCTGCTGGCGCGCATCGACGGCGAGACCGCATGGTTCACCACCGGCGGCGTGAGTTCGGGGCAGGGCGAGGTGGTCCAGTTTGCCGACGCCGTGCTTTCGGGCGGTGTATCCGGACTGGCCCTGCGCGACAGCGTGCCGCTGGCAGCACGCCATACCCAGGGATGCTCCCCATTGCCGGGGCAGCACCACCTCACCGAGACCTGGCGCAACATCATCGTGAAGCTGGACGAACGTGCCGCGCTTCCGGTGTTCCGCGAGGTCATCGGGGACGTCCTGGCACGTGACCTGCGCCGGGCGCTCGGATATATCCACATCGGCCTGCCCATCCCGGGTTCTGACACCGGCGACTATCGCGTCCGCAACATCATTGGCATCGATCTGGATCGCGACCTGCTCGCGGTCGGCGAGATGCTGGAGCAGGGTCAGCGCATCCTCTTCGTGCGCCGCGACGGCCAGGCGGCCCGCGAGGATCTGGAGCGGATGGTGGCCGAAATCCGAAGCCGCAACCCCGGCGGAATTCGTGGCGCGGTTTACGTGAGCTGTGTCGGTCGCGGGCGGAACCAGTTCGGGGATGAAGGCACCGAGGTCGGCATCGTGCAGGACGCGCTCGGCGATGTCCCGCTGGTCGGATTCTTTGCCAACGGCGAGATCTTCGCAAGCCGACTCTACGGCTATACCGGTGTGCTGACGCTTTTCACCTGAGTTCACCGAGGAAGGGGAACCCATGCTATACCGTCCGTTGGGCCGAACCGGCATCGACGTCAGCCTGATCGGTCTGGGCACGATGACCTGGGGCGAGCAGAATACCGAGGCCGAAGCCTTCGAGCAGCTCGATTACGCACTGGAGCGCGGGGTCAACCTGATCGATGCGGCCGAGATGTATCCGGTGCCGCCCAGGGCCGAGACCCAGGGCCGCACCGAAACCTTCATCGGCAACTGGCTGCGCGCGCGCGACTGCCGCGAGCAGGTGGTGCTGGCCACGAAGGTTGCCGGCGCGGCCGACTCCATGCCGTGGCTGCGGGGCGGGCCGCGGCTCGTTCGCGAGCAGATGGAGGAGGCGTTGCAACGCAGTCTCGAGCGGCTTCAGACCGATTACGTGGACCTCTACCAGGTGCACTGGCCTGCGCGGTCGACAAACTATTTCGGTCAGCTCGGTTACGAGCACGTGTCCGACGAGGACGCAACGCCGATCGAGGAGACCGCGTCCGTGCTCGAGGACTTCGTGCGCGACGGCCGGGTGCGAGCCATCGGGATCTCCAACGAAACGCCGTGGGGTCTGATGCAGTGGCTGCGCGCCGCAGAACAGGGCAACGCGCCGCGGGTCGTCAGTATCCAGAATCCCTACAGCCTGCTGAACCGCAGTTTCGAATCGGGTCT
>PWRV01000304.1 GCA_003563455.1 Thioalkalivibrio sp. | reverse complement strand
GGCGCAGGGCGCCGAGGTCGGGGTCGAGCGCGACCACCTCCGTGCCTTCGGGATAGAGCACAAGGTTGCGTCCGGTTCCGCAGCCAACCTCCAGCGTGGGGCTGCCCGCCTTACCGACGAGTTGGCGTCGCCAGCGCCGGAAACCGGTGGCGTCCATCACGCTCATCAGTGCATCGTACAGCCAGGGGATGTGCTCGATCCCGCGCATGCGTGTCTCCATGTCCTCGCCTGTGTTGATGGACAACGATCCCGCCCCGTGGTTGCCCTGCTCGGCCCTGTCGGCCGGTTGACGGGTCCGGACGAGTCCCACCATGATGACCAATCTGCAGGTCACGGCAGGAAACCGCGATGCGCCGTTTCGTACTGGATACCAGTGTCTTCACCAACCCCCACGTCTTCGCTCAGTTTGGCGAGGATCCCGGCGATGGGCTGCGCACCTTCCTTCGGCTGGCCCGGCGCTGCCCCGCGGAGTTCTACATGCCGCTGTCGGTCTATGAAGAGTTCCGCACGATGCGCGATCTGGAGGAACTGGCTGCCGATTTCGAAACCGTGGTCTGGGTGCGCTCGCCCCGGCGCTTCTCGCTGACGATTCCCAGCGACGTGTTGTACGAGTTCATCGACGAGGTGCGGCGGCGCATCGATCGCGGCCTGCGCATCGCTGAGGAACACACCAAGCGTGCCGGGGCCGCCACCGGCATGCCGCCGGAACTGATCACCCAGCTCCGGGAGCGCTTCCGCGAGGCGATGCGCAAGGGACTGGTCGACTCGCGGGAGGACGTGGACGCGGTGTTGCTGGCGCTGGAGCTGGATGCCGAGCTCGCGAGTGCCGACGAGGGTATGCGCAAGCTGGGCAACCGCATGGGGATCAAGCTGATCACCGCCGGCTATCTGCGCCGGGTGATGGAGAACCTCGCGGAGGAGCAGTCGAGTGCATCGGGCAGCTGACAGGGCCACGCCCGCCAGCAGCGATCAGTCGAACTGGGTAGCACCGGAAAAGGCCGTGGCGAGGGTGCCGGTCATCCGGTCGAAGACACGCTCGAACTCGAGTACCCAGTAATCGCCCTCCTTGCGTGGCATGTCCGGGAGGATATGCACGCGCTCGCCACCGGTCGCGGCCATATGCGCGATGAAGTGCAGGGCATTGCGGTGCTCCCGGAAGCGGCAGCGGTAACGATGATCGACCCGGCCACGTGTGCGGCTGCCGTTAACCGCCCGCTCCAGACCGGACAGGAAGGCCCGGCCCAGGCTGCGTTCGAGATCGGGGTCTTCCTGCTGCCCGTGTTCGTGCACGAACATCGCCATGCGCATCAGGCGGTTGGTGAAGTACTCCGGTGGCAGGTCCAGGAGCTGGGAACTGCAGACGCCGATGTCGACGACGTTGGAATGCCCGGTCACGTATTTGGAGCGTGTGTCACCGAACTCGGCCTTCAGCACCAGACCCTCCGCGCCCTCGCCGTCGAGCTGCCGGATCAGGTCGCGCAGGGCCGCGACATCCGTTGGCAGGAAGCGCCCGAAGATCCGCGTGCCGGGCAGATGCATCTCCTCGATCAGGCGCATTTTGTCCCGCTGCCGCAGGAAGCCCGGCCGACCCTTGCGCATCATGTCGAAGACGAAGAGCTGGACATCCTCCGTCACGAAGGGTGGCGAGCCCTCGAGGTAGGGATTGTCCGGACCGGCGATTTCGGCGCACAGCACCAGGTCGGGCTCCCGTTCGAAAATCCCGTGTGGCAGGAGGTCCTGCAGACGATCCGTGCTGAAGGCGCAGACGAAGCCGCCTCGACTGAAGGCGTAGGCCCGTCCGTCGTGAAAGACCACGCGGACGTTGTACCCGTCGATCTTTTCTTCGGCCCAGAATGGTTCCTGGAACTGCTGGCGCAGCCCGGCGGCCAGCGAGTGGATACGCCCGATCGAGGGGTAGCCGGGGATAACCTCGCCACCGGGGAGCACCACGCTTCCGCGCGGATGGCCATTGACAGCCTCGGTCAGGCGCGCGTACAGGAGACTCTCGAAGTGATGACGCTCCGCTCGGTTCTGTGCCAGCGCATCGCTGAGTGTTTGCCCGTCCATGCCCCAGTGTAGTGCGGCAAAAAGCGCGTTGGGAGTCCATGGTCGCCCGGTGCTGCGACAGTGCCGTGTACGTGGCGGGAGGTGCGGGATCCTGTCGGTGCTGTTAGGCTTCGACTGACAAAAATGACAGGTCAGGTGGCATGAAGCGAAGCGGCGCGGCTGCGGCGGTTATACCGGCGGAAACCCTTGCGATGCTCGAGGTCTACACCGAGCCCGCGGTATTGCTCGATGTCCAGTACAACATCCTGGCCGCGAATCCCGCTTATCGGCGCATCTTCGGTGACACACCGGTGAGCGGCCGCCGTCGTTGTTTCGAGGTCTCCCACGGATACACCAGGCCATGCGACCAGGCCGGTGAAAGTTGCCCGCTGCGCGCGACGCTGGAATCCGGGCAGGTCAGCCGCGTGATGCACGTACACCACACGCCCCGGGGCGAGGAACACGTGGACGTGGAAACCCGGGCGATTCCGGGAGAAGACGGAAGGGTGAGGTATGTGCTGGAAATCATGCGGCATACGCGGCTCGCGAGCCCGGATCCGAGCGTCGACCGGATGGTCGGACGTTCCCCGGCCTTCGTGCGGATGCTCGAGCTGGTGCAACGGGCGGCACCGAGCGAGGCGGCGGTGCTGCTGCTCGGCGAGACCGGGACCGGAAAGGAGATGGTGGCGCACGCGATTCACGAAGCGAGCAAACGCGCCGGTGGCCCCTTCGTGCCACTCGAGTGCGCGGGTCTCACCGAATCCCTGTTCGAGAGCGAGCTTTTCGGACACGAGCGGGGAGCGTTCACTGGAGCCACCGCGCAGAAGACCGGTCTGGTTGAGGCCGCCCGTGGCGGAACCCTGTTTCTGGACGAGGTCGGTGACATCCCGCTTTCCATGCAGGTCAAGCTGCTCCGCCTGCTCGAGACGGGGCGGTTCCGGCGGGTGGGCAGCACTGTCGAGCAGGAAGCGGACTTCCGTCTGGTCTGTGCCACGCACCGCGACCTCAAGGCGCAGGTCGCTGCCGGGGAATTCCGGCTCGATCTGTATTTCCGGATCGGCGTTTTTCCGATCCCCCTCCCTTCACTGCGGGAACGTCGCAAGGATCTGCCGCTGCTGGTGACCGCGTTGCTCGGTCGCATTCGGTCGGCGCGGGGCAAGCGGTTGACCCCGACCGCAATGGCCCTTCTTCAGGACATGGACTTCCCCGGCAACATCCGGGAATTGCGCAACCTGCTGGAGCGGGCGAGCCTGCTTGCGGATGGCGCCGAGATCAGCGAGCGGGAGCTGGCGCTGGATCTCGATCGGGATCTGCAGCCGGCACCCGACATCCACCCCCGGGGGACCGAGGTGATCACGCTGGCGGAACTGGAACAGCGTTACCTCGGCCGGGTCCTCGCGGAATTCCCCGGGGACCGCAGGGAACTGGCCGGGCTGCTGGGGATTTCCGAGCGTACGCTCTACCGCAGGCTCAGGGGT
>PWRV01000123.1 GCA_003563455.1 Thioalkalivibrio sp. | reverse complement strand
GGGGTGGCGGGCCTGAAGAAGTACGTGGAGCGCGAAGGGGTGCAGGGCGGACGATTCGCTGCGGTACTGAGCGGTGCCAACATGAACTTCGACCGGCTGCGGCACGTCGCGGAGCGGGCGGAAATCGGCGAGCGCCGGGAGGCGCTGTTCGCGGTGACGATTCCCGAGCGGCCCGGCAGCTTCCGGCAGTTCTGCAAGGCGATCGGCAAGCGCGGCATTACCGAGTTCAACTATCGCTACTCGGATGACGCGGATGCGCACGTCTTTGTCGGGCTGAAGCTGGAGCGCGGCGACGCCGAGAAGCAGGAGGTGCTGGACCGGCTCAAGGCCGCGGGCTACCCGCTGCTCGACATGACGGACAACGAGTTTGCAAAGCTGCACCTGCGGCACATGGTGGGCGGGCACGCCAGCCACGTGAAGAACGAGACCTTGTACCGCTTCGAGTTTCCGGAGCGGCCAGGGGCCCTGCTGAATTTCCTGACCCGCATGGGTGCGGACTGGAACATCAGTCTGTTTCACTACCGCAATCACGGCGCGGCCTACGGGCGAGTGCTGGTGGGGATGCAGGTGCCCGAGCAGGACAGCGCGCGCTTTCGGGCCTTCCTGAAGGAGATCGGATACCCGTGGTGGGAGGAGACGAACAACCCGGCGTATCCGTTGTTCCTGCGCTGAGGCTGGTTGCCGCCCGATGGTGCCGGGCCTGGCCACTGTAGGAGCGGCCTTCGGCCGCGATGGCCCTGGGCACTCAAGTCAAGGCCGCATCGCAGCTGAAAGCCGCTCCCACGACCCCCGTGGGAGGTGGGCCCGCTACGCAATCCGACATTCCATCACCGGGGGTCAGGACGTCCTGCTGGCCAGCGCCTCTTCGTTGTATGCGGCGTCGATGGTGACGATGGTCTTTTCCACGAGGCGAAACCCCTCGACCGGTGCGTCGTCCTTCATGTACTTCAGGCGCAGGGGGCCGATGGCCTTTACCGCGACCGCCCGCTCGAGTTCGGTGCCGGGGGAGTCGGCGCCTGCGCCATCCATCAATGCTGCGAGAATCTCCGCGACGATCGGGTCGCGGTGACTGCCGTCGCGGGCCTTCTTCAGCGTCTCGGCGGCGTCGCCGTCGAGGAAGTCCTGCTCCATGTGATCGTCGAGGTAGGTCAGCAGTTGTTCGAGGGTCATGGGGTGGTCTTCTCCCTGTGGGTTATGTGTTGGGGGCTGGCCCACTAGCCCTCCCCCGCAGGCGGGGGAGGGGGCTTTCATGGGTCGCGCGTGTCCCGTTGGCAATGGTCATTTTGCCAACCAGTCGCGGTTGAGGTCGACGTCGCAGGCCTCTTCGACGCGCCTGAGGTAGTAGAGCATGTCCACCGGCAGGTTGATCCCGTCGTGCATCTGCAGCGGGTACAGGTCGGCGGCGATGAGACAGTCGGCGATACTGAGCCGGCCGACATAGAAGCGCTCGCGGGCGAGATGCCGCGACAGCTCCGGGAGGCGCGACAGGCGGCTGAACTGATTGAAGCCGTCGTAGCGGTCGTTTGCGAGTTCCTCGAGCGTCATTCCGAAGCGGTGCTGCACGCCGGCCTTGAAATCTTTCAGCGCATCGGCGTCGTCGCCGATGCCATGGAAACCGGGCGCGAGCGGCGCGTACAGGCGTTCCAGTACCGCATCGACCTTCGTTCGCCAGTCCAGCAGCGCGGCCCAGGCCGCATCGTCGATCACCCCGCTGCGCAGCAATGGTTCGCCGGTCAGCAGGCGGTCGACGTCGTCTAGAAGGCCGACACTGTCGGTATGGAGCGTTCCGTCCGCCAGGCGCAACACCGGCGATTGCCGGGCGATGCCCAGGTCAAAGAAGGTCTCGTCGTCGAACCAGCCAACCGTCTCGAGATCCAGCGCGACGCGTTTCGCGCCGAAGGCCAGACGCAGGCGCTGAGCCCTGGGGTCGTGGGCGAAATAATAGAGCGTGTGCATGCGGTTCTGCGCGTGTCTCAGTGTGGCCGGTGACCGCGCCGCAGGCAGCGTGAGGCTGGTTTCCGTGAGAGCGGCGTTTGGCCGCGACAAGACCGTGCGGGATCGCGGCCAGAGGCCGCTCCCGCAGCAGGCATTCCTGAGCAGCGGGTGCTCATGCCCGGGACCGATCGGCGTGTTCGACGATGAAGTTCCACTGCGCTTCGGTGATCGGCATGATCGACAGGCGGTTGCCGCGCCGGACCAGCGGGCAGTCTTCCAGCTCGGGTTGCTGCTTCAGCCACGGCAGCGGAATCACTTCGTTGAACTTCTCCTCGAAGGCGACATCGACGCGGTACCAGCGGGGGTTTTCCGGGTCGCTCTTCGGATCGTAATACGTGTGTTCGGGGTCGAAGGCCGCGTCATCCGGATATCCCTCGCGGTGGATGCGCATGATGCCGACGATGCCGGGTACCTTGGTGTTGGAGTGGTAGAAGAAGGCGAGATCCCCCTTCTTCATCTCGTCGCGCATCATGTTTCGCGCCTGGTAATTGCGAACTCCCTCCCACGGCTCCACGCCGACGCGTTCGAGGTCGTCGATGCCGAAGACATCGGGTTCCGATTTCATCAACCAGTAAGCCATCGGGATTCCTTGCGGGCTTGTGGGGCGACGCCGGAAGCGGCAGCGCCGTTTTACCAGAAACTGGCCCCGGCCGCGCCGAAATCCGTGCGGGGCGGGCAGGAAATGCGGTGGCGGGGCGGCCCGTGGGCATGACGGTCAGCGCTGCTGGCGGAACCAGAACCAGCCGCGTTCGGTGATCACGGCGTCCAGCGGGACGTCCCAGGTCTGGCGTTCCAGTCGCGGGACCTGCTGGAAGGCGTGGGCGACGCCGACCAACCGCGGCCGTGCTGCGCCAAGGCGGCGGCGCGCGAAATAGCGGTCATAGTAGCCGCCGCCCATGCCGAGGCGGTGCCCCATCGCATCGAAGGCGACCAGCGGCAGAAACACCACGTCGAGTTCGCGGCGCCAGATGCGTGGTGCGTCCGGGCAGGGCTCGGGAATGCCGAAGTCGTTGTGGCAGAGGCGGTCTTCCGGAGACCACGCCCGGAAGTGCATGCGGCCGGGACGATGCCGCTCGAGCACCGGCATCGCGACACGGACGCCCGCCGCAGCCTGGCGCGCCAGCAGTCCGGTCAGGTCGATTTCGCCGCGGATTCCGAAGTAGCCGGCGAGGGTGCGCGGGCCCAGGATGCGCAGGCAGCGCAGCGCGTGCGCGGAGATCGCGGTCGAGTGCTCCCGCAGTGTGGCATCGGACAGCCGGGCACGCGCCCGGCGCAGTTGCAGGCGCGTCGCAAGCGGCGCCTCGGCAGGTGCGAAAGCGGGATGTTCCGACATCAGGAAAGTGGGCGTGCACCGCGCGCGCCGTGGCGGCTTTCGACCTTGAACCAGCGGTTCAGGTGGGACGAGGCTTCGGGTTTACAGGCTTTCCGCACGTAGCGGACATGCTCAACCACCCGAAAGTGCTCCAGTCCCGTGGTTGACGATTAGGCTCAAGGGTACCACCCAGCCACTCACGAACGCCGCAGAAGCACGCCCG
>PWRV01000319.1 GCA_003563455.1 Thioalkalivibrio sp. | reverse complement strand
TGGCCTCGTCCTGCCCGATGATGTAACGGTCCAGCTCCTGGACGATCTCGCGCGGGGTCATGTCAGTCATCAAAGATCCTTGTTAGCGTGAAAGTCACGTACTCTCCCCTCGCCCGCTTGCGGACAAATCCGCCGGGAGCGGATTTCGAACCGCCGGAGGCGGGCCCGAAGGGCGGAGGGCAGGATGCCCGGAGTAACGGGGCCGGGGGTGAGGGCCTGGGCCGGCGCCGCACCCCCACCCCAACCCTCCCCCACAAGTGGGGGAGGGAGCTTTCATCGTCGGGGGTGGCGGCGAGTGCCATGATCGTCAGGCCTTCTGCGGTTCCGCCCCGAGGTGTTCCATCGTGATCTGGTGGTTGGTGTAGATGCAGATGTCGGCCGCGATTCCCAGGCTCCGTTCGACGATGTCCCGCGCCGGCAGTTCGGTGTTCTCCAGCAGCGCGCGCGCCGCAGCCTGCGCGTAGGGTCCGCCCGACCCGATCGCAATCAGACTGTTTTCCGGCTCGATCACGTCGCCGTTGCCGGAGATCACGAAGGAGTGCTCGCGGTCGGCCACGGCCAGCAGCGCCTCCAGCCGCCGCAGCGCCCGATCCATGCGCCAGTCCTTCGCGAGTTCCACAGCGGCGCGCATCATGTTCCCCGAGTGCTTCTCCAGCATGCCTTCGAAGCGCTCGAACAGGGTGAAGGCATCGGCGGTGCCGCCGGCAAAGCCGGCGAGGATGCGGTCGTGGTGGACGCGCCGGACCTTCCGCGCGTTGCCCTTCATCACCGTGTTACCCAACGATACCTGTCCGTCCCCGCCGAGCGTGACCTCGCCGTTGCGCCGCACGCTGACGATGGTGGTTCCGCGAAACTGCTCCAATGACGACCTCCTGTGCGCGCCCAGCGCGCGTTCCTTCCCGGCCGGCCCGATCCGAGCCCCGACCGCGACGATGACATCCTGCCTCCCCACCCCTGGAAGAGGGTTGGGAAGGAGGGGCAAGGCGCTTGCCGCCGCCCTCCATTCCGGCCCCGTTGATCCGGGCCTCCATCCCTCCGCCCTGCGGGCCAGCCTACGACGGTTCGAGACGCTCCCGGGGGTGCCGGGAGAGGGGGGATCTGGCGCGCCGCGCCCGCGGGTGGGCAACATCGTA
Organism: Thioalkalivibrio sp.; assembly: GCA_003563455.1. GTDB lineage: Bacteria > Pseudomonadota > Gammaproteobacteria > Ectothiorhodospirales > Ectothiorhodospiraceae > Thioalkalivibrio. Next base: position 2,399 of record PWRV01000319.1, on the reverse strand, counting down.
GACCTGCGCGAGGTGCTGAAAATCCAGGTGCGTGTAGATCTGCGTGGTTGCAAGATCCGCGTGGCCCAGCAACTCCTGTACCGCACGCAGGTCGCCGCTCGATTCCAGCAGGTGACTGGCGAAGGCGTGGCGCAGCCGGTGCGGATGCAGCCGCTCGCCGAGACCGGCGCGCCGTCCGGCCAGCTCCAGCCGGCGCTGCACCGCCCGATTGCCCAGCCGGCGCCCGCGTTGCGACACGAACAGCGCCGGCTCCCCGGTAGCGGCCCATTCCGGTCGCGCCCCGAGCCAGTCGCGCAGCGCCCCGGCGGCGATGCGCCCCACCGGCACCGTGCGCTCGCGCCGCCCCTTGCCCAGCACGCGCACCAGGCCGGAGGCGAGATCCAGGTGCCCGAGATCCAGTCCAGTCAGTTCGGAGAGCCGCAGCCCGGAGGAATAGAGGAGTTCCAGCATCGCGCGGTCGCGCAGGTCCAGGGTCCGCTCCGAAGGCTGCAGCATCGCGCTCGCCGCCTGATCCACGTCCAGGCCGCGCGGCAGCGGCCGCCGGGGCCGCGGACCGCGCAGTGTCGCGCCGGGGCTGCTCTCCAGCAGACCCTCGCGCACCGCCCACCGGCCAAAACTGCGCGCGGCGGAGAGAAAACGCTGGATGCTGCGCGGGTTCCGTCCCGCGCGCGCCATTCCCGCGGCGATCCGGCGCAACACGGCGGGTTCCAGATCCTCCCAGCCGCCGGTGAACCCGGAGCGCAAACGGTCGAGATCACGGCCGTAGGCCGCCGTTGTGTGCCCGGACAGGCCGCGCTCGTCACGGAGATGGTCGAGAAAGGCCTCGATGGCCGGATCCCGGCGCTGCTCCGATCCGCCGCCGGCCGGCCTACCCGGCGGCGCAGGATCGCGCGTCATGACAACAGATGGCCTCGGCCAGAAGTTCACCGAGGTGGGTGACGAAATAGGTGCCCATGTCCGGGAGAAAACGCTCCGGCGAGCGGCTGCCGAGCCCGAGGACGCCAATCTTGCGGCCGTCGACCGACAACGGCATCAGGATCGCCGAACCGATCCCGGCGGCATCGTCACCAAACAGCGCCTCCAGCGCGGGACGCGGCAGTCGCCCGCACATCGCCCGCCCGCGCGCGAACAGCTCGTCGAACCGCTCGAGCTCCGCCGGCGCGAGACGGTGCAGGTCGCTGCTGTCCTGCGCCGTCAGCCGAATGCTGACCAGCTCGGCCTTCAGCTCGTCGCGCAATGCCTCCTGGGTCAGCGCCAGCACCGCGTCCAGGCCCTCGGCGTGCATCAGCGTGCGCGCCAGCCGGTGCAGGTGCAGCCCCATGCGCTCGTTCTCCCGGGCCCGCTCGACCAGTTCTGCCATGCGCTGCTCCAGGTAGCGGTTCTTTTCACGCAGCAGCGCGACCTGACGCTCGATCAGTGACACCGAGCCGCCAGTCGGGTGGGGCAGGCGCAGCACGTCGAGCAGCGGCAGGTGACGCTCGAAGAAATCGGGATGCTCCCGGAGAAAGGCCTCGACGGCATCCTCGGTGGGAAAATCGGGTTCGGTGCGCGGAGAACTGGCAGTCATGGCTCGATTCGACCCTGATATACGGTGGTGGCCGGGCCGGTCATCCAGACGGGATCCGTGCCCAGTCCGTTCCAGCTTAGCACAAGGCTCCCGCCCGGCAGATGGACCCGCACCCGTTCATCGACCAGCCCGCGGCGCCGCGCGACGACCATCGCGGCGCAGGCCCCGGTACCACAGGCCAGCGTCTCGCCGACGCCCCGCTCGTGCACCCGCAGGTCGATGCGCTCGCGCCCGCGGATCGCCGCGAACCCGGCATTCACGCGGTTCGGAAAACGCGGGTGGTGTTCGATCAGTGGCCCGAGCCGGTTCACCTCGGCGGCACTGACGTCATCGACCAGGACCACCGCATGCGGGTTGCCCATTGAGACTGCCCCAATGCTCAGGGTCGTGCCATCGATGTCGAGGTCGTATGCCGGCGCGGCCGCCTGCGCGACGAACGGGATCCTTGCAGGCTCGAAACACGGACGGCCCATGTCCACGCGAATCTGCCCGTCCGGCTCTACCTGCAGCACGATCCGGCCGGCGCGTGTCTCCACCGTGATGGTCTCCGCCTGCGTCAGCCCCTGCTCGCGCACGAACACCGCGAAGCAGCGGGCGCCGTTGCCGCACTGCTCGACCTCACCGCCGTCCGCGTTGTAGATCCGGTAGCCGAACAGCGCGTTGGCCGGATCGGAGGGCGGCTCCACCAGCAGCACCTGGTCACAGCCCACCCCGAAGTGGCGGTCGGCCAGGAAGCGCACGTCGTCCGGGCTCAGGTTGACCCGCTGGCGCACACCGTCGATCACCACGAAGTCGTTGCCCAGCCCGTGCATCTTCGAAAAGGCCAGACCAC
>PWRV01000167.1 GCA_003563455.1 Thioalkalivibrio sp. | reverse complement strand
TCCACCGCGTTGTCGACCTCTTCCTCGTAGAAATCGGCGACCTTGGCGAGCATCGCGTCCAGCGAACCCGACTCCTCGCCGATCGCGACCATCTGCACCACCATGTTCGGAAAGATGCCGACGTTGCGCATCGACCACTGCAGCTGCGCGCCGGCCGCGGTCTCCTCCCGCATGCGCTCGGTCGCTTCGCCGTAAAGCGCGTTGCCGGTCGCGCCGGCAACCGATCGCAGGGCATCCACCAGCGGCACGCCGGCGGCGAACATCGTCGACAGGGTCCGTGCGAAACGGGCGATCGCCGCCTTGCGCAGGATCGGGCCGACCGCCGGGATCCTCAGCACCAGGAGGTCCATGGTGCGCCGGAATCGCGGCGAGCGCAGGTGCGCCTGCCGGAACAGGAACACCGTCAGCACCACGAGGGCGAGCAGTATCCACCACCAGCTCTGTGCGAAGTTCGACAGGTTCACGACCATGCGCGTGAAGGCGGGGAGATCGGCGCCGAAGCCTACGAACAGGGCCTCGAACTGCGGGACGACGAAGATCAGCAGGATCGCGGTGACCACGATCGCCACGACGATCACCGCGGCCGGATAGAACATCGCCTTCTTGATCTTGGCCTTCAGGCTCTCGGTTTTTTCCTTGTAGGTCGCGATCTTGTCGAGCAGGGTCTCGAGGGTACCCGACTGCTCGCCCGCCTCGACCAGGTTGATCACGAGGTCGTCGAAGTACTTCGGGTGCTTGGCCAGGGCAGCCGCGAAGGTCTCGCCGCCCTCGACCTGGCCCTTGAGGTCCATGATCAGGTCCGACATCGCGGGGTTCTCGTGTCCCCTTCCGACGATGTCGAAGGCCTGCACCAGCGGCACGCCGGAGCTGAGCATCGTGGTCATCTGGCGCAGGAAGTAGGCGACGTCGACCGGCTTGATCTTCTTTTTGGTCGAGAACAGCGGCTTCGGCTTCTTGCGGATCTTCAGCACGTTGATCCCGTTGCGCCGGAGTTCGGCGCGCGCGGTGATCTCGCTGTCCGCGGGCGTTTCGCCCTTGACCCGGGCGCCCCGCTTGTTCAGGCCTTCCCAAAGGAAGATGGTCTCGGTATTTGCCATGGCGTCCGCTAATCCGTGGTGACGCGGTTGACTTCCTCGAGGCTGTTGAAGCCCGCCTTGGCCTTGAGCAGTCCGGCGCGACGCAGGTCGTTGACTCCGTCACGTTCCGCCTGTTCTGCCAGCTGCATGCTGTTGCAGCCCTCCAGGATCAACCGCTGCATTGCTTCGGAGATCGGCAGCACCTGATAGATGCCGACCCGGCCCTTGTAGCCGCCGGTGCACTGGTCGCAGCCCACCGGCTTGTACAGCGTCATTCCTGAAGCTATATCGTCCGCAGTGAAGCCTTCCTTTAGCAGAACTTCCTCCGGAAGCTGCTCCGGCGCCTTGCACGCCGGGCACAGCCGCCGCGCCAGACGTTGCGCAATGATCAGCAGGATGGAAGAGGCGATGTTGTAGGCCGGCACTCCCATGTTCGCCAGACGCGTCAGGGTCTGCGGCGCGTCGTTGGTGTGCAGCGTCGACAGCACCAGATGGCCGGTCTGTGCGGCCTTGATCGCAATTTCCGCGGTCTCGAGGTCGCGGATCTCGCCCACCATGATCACGTCCGGGTCCTGGCGCAGGAAGGCGCGCAGGGCGTTGGCGAAGGTCAGACCGATCTTGGGATGCACGTTGACCTGGTTGATGCCCGGCATGTTGATCTCGGCCGGGTCCTCCGCGGTGGAGATGTTGCGGTCGTTGGTGTTCAGGATGCCGAGGCCGGTGTACAGCGAGACCGTCTTGCCCGAACCGGTGGGGCCGGTGACCAGGATCATTCCGTAGGGCCGGTTGAGCGCGTCCAGGTAAAGCTTCTTCTGTTCATCCTCGAAGCCCAGAACGTCGATGCTCAGCAGGTCCGCGCCCGAGTCGAGTATGCGCATCACGATCTTTTCGCCGTAGAGCGTCGGCAGGCTGTTCACGCGAAAATCCACCGCCCGGGTGCGGGAGAGCTTGAGCTTGATACGCCCGTCCTGCGGGACCCGACGCTCCGCGATGTCCATCTGCGACATCACCTTGACCCGGGCAAGAATCCGCGACGCCATCGTCATTGGCGGGTGTCCCACATCGTGGAGCATGCCGTCGATGCGGAAGCGCACCCGGAAGTCGCGCTCATAGGGCTCGAGGTGGATATCCGATGCCTTTCGGCGGATCGCGTCCAGCATCAGCTTGTTCACGAACCGCACCACCGGGGCATCGTCGACCCCTTCGTTGGCGCTCTCCTCGCGGTCCTCGGTTTCGTCGCTCGCGACCGCCAGGTCGGCGAAGCCGTCGTCATCGAGTTCCTCCATCATCGCCATCGCGGCGTTCAGCGAGTCCTCGATCAGGCGGTCGAGCTTGTGATGTTCGACCAGCACCGTCTCGATGGTCAGGCCGGTCGCGAACTTGAATTCATCCGAGGCGGTGAGGTTGGTGGGATCCGAGATCGCGACGAAAAGGCGGTTGCCGCGCTGCAGCAGCGGCAGCGCGTGATGCTTCCGGATCAGCGTTTCGTTGAGGTGCTCCTTCGGCAGCAGGTCCCGGTCGAACGCCGCGAGATCGAAGATGGGGAGGCCGAATTCTTCGCCGGCCGCCTCGGCCAGACGCGCCTCGGAGATCTTCGTTCGCGTCGCCAGCAGTGCGACAAGCGGCGTATGCTGCTCACGGGCTTCTTCGGCCAGTGCCGTGATCAGACCGGGTTCCGCCAGACCGGCATCGACGAGCCGGCGCGCCAGGCCGGGCAGGCGCGCGGCCGCGGCCATGGAGGGTGAAGTCGTTGCCATGGTCCCAGAGTGTCTCCCCCAGTCACTTCGGTCAACACTTTAATGAGTTGCCGGACAAAAAAGAAGAACCCCCGTCCCGCCTGGACCGCTACCGGGCCGCCCCGTCACGGGCGGGCCCACGGGGGGTTGACGCGATGGCTTCTGTTGGAAGACAATGCGCGGCTTGATCGAGGAGGGGTTCCCGAGCGGTCAAAGGGGGCAGACTGTAAATCTGCTGGCTCAGCCTTCGGAGGTTCGAATCCTCCCCCCTCCACCAGTTTTGCATTGCCACGGGCCGGGCGGGCAGTGGTGTCGATCAGCATCGGTTCTGCGGGTGTAGTTCAATGGTAGAACCTCAGCCTTCCAAGCTGATGATGTGGGTTCGATTCCCATCACCCGCTCCAGTTCGGCCAGCGACAGGTTTGCCCATGTAGCTCAGGCGGTAGAGCACTTCCTTGGTAAGGAAGAGGTCACCGGTTCAAGTCCGGTCATGGGCTCCAGCAGTCCGCGGGTCTCCGACCCGCGGAGACGGATTCGGAATCTGTCTCCACAACGCGACACACAGGTCTGCAGCGCCGTCAGCGACACGGCAAGCTTTTCAACCCGGGGAACGAGATTATGTCCAAGGAAAAGTTTGAGCGTAAGAAGACGCATGTGAATGTGGGAACGATTGGTCACGTGGACCACGGGAAGACGACGCTGACGGCGGCGTTGACGGTGGTGCAGGGGAAGAAGTTTGG